>DATKEJ010000317.1:0-8267 GCA_035512315.1 Rhodothermales bacterium
ACTTCTCGCGCCGGTTACCGTTCGGGAACCGGGAGCGGCTCCGGACCAGCGCCGGCGACAGCCTCCCAACGAGGCGCCCGCAAGCGCGTCGACGGTAACGGGTTATCAGAGTGCAGATCGTGAACGGGCGCCAGGAAGGTCGGGGTTGACAAAGCGTCTCCTGCTTGGCGGCGTCCTCGCTGTAATCGTTCTCCTGGGTTCCTACGCAGCCTATTCGAGATTGGCCACATCTCCAGAAGTGGATGTCCCTTCTCCACCACCGACCCCCGTTACGACGCCGTTTACGAGTCTTCCGGGTCTCGAAGTCGACCCCAAATTCTCACCCGACGGCCTCAAGATTGCCTTCGCTTCCGATAACAACGACCTGCGCAACTTCGACATCTATATCAAGCAGGAAGGCTCAGATCAGGCCCTCCGCCTCACTGAAAATCCCGCAGATGAGAGGTACCCGACATGGTCACCAGACGGCCTGCATCTTGCGTTCATCCGGACAGAGAAGAACGCGTCCGGTGTTTTCACCATTCCGTCGTTGGGCGGCCAGGAGCGGAAGATCGCCGACTTTGGGGGCCGGCAAACCCGAGGACTCACGTGGTCACCTGATGGGCGCCGGCTTGCCGCATCGGTTCAGTGGGAATCGTTCGGCGCCTACAGCATTCTGCTTCTGTCCGTCGATTCGGCATCGGTCGCCAGCGTCACGACGCCGCCCCGACACAACTTTGGGGATATAAACCCCGTCTTTTCACCAGATGGGAGGTCGATCGCATTCGCCCGAGGAGTTAGCGAAGATGTCCAGGATGTTTTCGTGCAGGACTTGGGCACTGCAAGCCAAACACGGCGGTTGACTCTCGACGGCGCCGCAATCGCCGGGCTCGATTGGACACCCGATTCCAGGTCCATCGTCTTCGCCTCGCTTCGGGGTCATGTGAGTGGGCTCTGGCGCGTAGATGCGACCGGGGGGGAGCTGGTGAGTCTCGGCAGTGCCGTCCCCGGTGCGACGTATGAGAGCCCATCCGTCTCCAAGGACGGAGGGCGGCTTACCTACGTCCATCGCACGTCTAACGTGAATATCTGGCGCCTGTTCAAGCCCAGGGGTTTCCCGGGCCTCCGAGCGCGTCCTGCCGTGTTCTCGACCGCCTGGGATTCCCATCCCGATATCTCACCCGACGGTCGGCGACTCGCTTTTGCCTCTGCTCAATCTGGTTACCGGGAAATCTGGATTGCGGATTCCGACGGAGCAAATGCGGCGCAGCTCACGTCGATCCAGGGAGTCGCGAGAGTGCCAAAATGGTCGCCGGACGGCAGTCAACTTGCCTTCCAGCTTCACCGAGATGGACAGGCAGACGTCTACCTTGTCGATACCGGAGGCGGAGCGGTGCCGCTGCGCGTGACATCCTCTCCGTCGGAAGACACTGTTCCCGTGTGGGCTCCCGACGGGGATTCGATCTATTTTTCGTCGAATAGAAGCGGCCGCTGGGAGATATGGCGTATACCTTCTACCGGAGGAGAGGCCGAGCAGGTGACCCGAGACGGGGGACGATTCTGCATGCCGTCTAAGGACGGCTCGTCGCTTTACGTCGTCAGAACGGATACGATGGGTATCTGGATGTACGCGCTCGAATCAGAGAGAGAACCAAGACGCGTCTATGCCGATCTCGACCCCCGAGATTGGGGCAACTGGTCGATCGCACCGAGCGGGATATACTTCATCCAGCGCCTCGCTCATGCGCCGGCACTATCGTTCTACGGCTTCCGTTCGGGCAAGATTACCAGGCTCCAGACGTTGGACGAGGTGCCCTCTCATCCCGCGCTCGCTGTGGCCCGCGACCTGTCGTGGTTCGCGTACACACAGATCGACGACGAGGGAAGCGATATCATGTTGCTCACAAACTTTCAGTAGGTGCATAGTGCATGGTGCATAGTGCATGGTGCATGGACCCGTCGTTCACCGGAGCGGGAACAAAGGACCACGAATCAAGAACCAAGAACGACTGATTTGCCGGGGTGGCGGAATTGGTAGACGCAACGGACTTAAAATCCGTTGGGACCTAGTCCCGTGCGGGTTCGAGTCCCGCCCTCGGCACAGGCGTTACCTGTCGCTGGTCAGTTATTAGCAAGAAACCCTTCGTTATCTGGGTGACCGGCGAGCACCGTTAGTCTAACTCGACCAAGAGCGTGTACGTGTTATGGCGATTCAATGGGGTATCATCGGTCCGGGCAAAATCGCCAACAAGTTCGCCGACGCGCTGTCCGTTGTGGACGATAGCGGTCTCCGTGCAGTGGCGTCGCGCAGCATGGAGCGCGCCGAGGCTTTCCGGGTCCGGTGGGGTGGACATGTGGCCTACGCAGGTTACGAACGCCTGGCGGACGACCCGTCGGTCGACGCAGTTTATGTCGCTACACCTCATCGCTTCCACTTTGAAAATGCCATGCTCTGCCTTGAAGCCGGGAAGCACGTGCTTTGCGAAAAGCCGCTTGCCGTCAACCGGTCGCAGGCCGCGGCACTGGTTCGAGCATCCCGGGAGCGCGGTCTGTTTCTCATGGAGGCACTGTGGACGCGATTCCTGCCTATCTACCAGCTTGCCCGGACGTGGCTCGACGAGGGAAGGATCGGAGAGGTGCGCCAGGCATCGTCTTCGTTTTCCTTTGTGGCAGCCAGAGATCCACAGGGCCGGCTGTTGAACCTGGAGCTGGCCGGCGGTGCGCTCCTTGATCTGGGTGTGTACAACGTGGCTCTTTCCCAGTGGGCGTTTTCAGACAATCCCCAAACCATCCAGGTTTTGGGATATATCGGAGAGACGGGCGTCGACGAGATCATTTCGGCCGGCCTCGACTATGGCTCCGGGCGAATGTCGCAGTTCGTCTGCGGCTTTCGCGCCAACACGGAGAACGATCTGCGGATATACGGAGCGAGCGGACAAATCAGGGTACACCCTCCGTTCTGGGGCGGAGAATCGGCCACGTTGGTGAGCGACGGACGAGAGACGACCGTTACCAGAGCGCCCAGACTCAATGGATTCGAGTATCAAATCGCGGCCGCAGCGGCCTGCATCCGCAACGGACAACTCGAATCCGAAGTCATGCCACTCTCCGACACCCTGGCGAATGCGAGCGTCATGGACGAAATTAGATCGAGGATTGGGCTCACGTACCCGTTCGAGTGACGTGGTAAATCGAACGTCGAGAGTCGAACGTCGAGAGTCGAACAGCCTGCCCCGAACGAGCGATAGAAGTCGGGTTCAACTTCAAGATGCCCCTTGCTTGCTCGGTCACGGTTTCCTTGAGAAATCAGTTGAACGAGTCAATCATCAGGATGTCCCCCGCGTCTTCATCCAGTTGCGTGAACACGAGCTCCAAGCCATCTGCGCGTGCTGAAAGCGCCGGGTGATTTGGGACCAGATCGAGGTCATACACGTCCGTTGTGCGTCCACTTCCTAGATCATGAAATGCCAGCGTCGCGATCCCGTCAACTCGCCGTATGTAATAAATTCCGCTTCTCGTCAACGACCAGTTTGCAAAATCGCCGGTCGACAAGTCGTCGACGACTATTTCCGGTTCGGCTGATCGGGAGGTCCAGTTCTGCCGCCAGATACCCGGCTCGCCGGGCTTTACATAGTAGACAACCTGACCGCTCCAGTCAGAGCACCCGAACACGGCGCCGACCCGCGTGATTTGCTCAGTTGACGATCCGTCGGGCCTGGCGCGCCAAAGTTCCCACCGGCCGGTCCGGTCAGAAGCAAACAGGATCCATCGACCGTCGCCCGACCAATGCGGGAACAGGTCCTCTGATGCTGTACGCGTGATCTGCACGGGCGATCCGCCCTCGGCGTCGACGACGTATATGTCGGCCTGGCCGGTACGCCTGAGCGCAAAGGCCAACGTTGAACCGTCGGGCGACCATCTCGGTGTCAGGGGTCTTCCTCCCTCGGAGGTGAGCTGAACGAGATCCCGGCCGTTCAAGTCGCTCACCCAGATTTCCAGTCGTCCGGTCTGGTCCGAGACGAAGGCAAGGCGACCACCGGCGGGAGAAATCGCGGGGTGGGAGTCCCAGCCGGTCAGAAAGATGACGGGACTGGCAGTCGGCTCTGCGTCATGAAGACCCGAAAGTCGCCACACGTTCGTATTGCTGGATCGACGCACGTAGGTCAGGCGAGTGCTCAGCCGGGCCATCGAAGGGTGTTCGAGGATGTTTCCCAGACTCGCCGTCACAATCCATTCCGGGCTGCCTCCCTGGAGCCGGGCGCGCCAAAGACTCGACATGTAACCCCGCGAAGAGGCAAATATGATATCCCGTCCGTCTGGCGCCCACGCCAGTCCTGTCACGCTGACGCTGTCTGCCGTCAAGGCCCGGATTTCTCTCGTTTCCATGGATATGACGTAAACATCCTGCACATCGGTCGAAAGGCTTCTCACGAAGGCAAGCCAGGAACCGTCCGGGGAGAAAGCGGGCGCCACGTCTCCCAGGTGTGTTATGGGCGGCCGTGTCAACTGATTGAAGCCTCCGCTGTCAAGACGCACCAGGTATAGCGCGGCGGCTCCGCCGACGACTTCCTGGGCAGACACTGCCATCAAGTTGGGATCTGGCGACCACGACAGTCCTTTGATACGCCGGCGGCCAAAATCGACCAGTTTCCGCTCTCTTCCTCCGATGGACGGGATCGTGAAAACAGCGTCACTCATTTCACTGGAACGAATGAATGCAAGGTGCAGCCCGTCGGGCGACCACGACGGAAAACGCTCGCTCGCCTCGCTGTCGGTTAATCGCAACGGTGATTCGGCGCCGGTCTGTTTCAGATAAATGTCGAAATCCCCGCTGAAATCGTCGTCCCAGGCGAACGCGACCTGGTCACCGGTCGGAGACAGCGCCGGGTCGAGCTCGAGGCCGCGATAGCTTGTGTAGGGCACGGTCTGAAGCGGTCCGGAATATCGCTCGACCGGTGAGCCCTGGGAGACTGTTCGGTAAATAATGATCGCCGCCAGCGAGACGCTCCCGAAAACGACCAGTCCGACTGCGAGCCATGTCAGGAAGCGGCTGCTCTCCGTCACGGCAGGTGGACTCGACGTCTCAGGCAGACTTTCCAAGACTCCGTTCACGGAGCCGGCACGCGTTAATGATTGCGAGGCATCGTCGTCAGCCGAGTAACGAGCGACCTGCGCAATCAGTCGATAGCCGGTCTTGCGGATGGTCTCCACGAACCGCGGCTCGCGTGCGTCGTCGCGCAAGATCCGTCTCAGCTCCGATATGCATCTTGAAAGGACGTCCTCTGATACGATCGTCCCTTCCCATACTTCCTCGAAGAAGACGTCTTTCGTGACGGTCTTGCCCGAGTGGCGGACAAGACACATCAGCACTTCCATGACCTTTGGCTCCACTTGAACGCCTTCGCCGTCGAAGGAAACACGGTTTCTCATCGGTTCGGCCAGCCATTCACCGACCATGAAGCCTCCGATCAACTCCTCATGTTCGAGTCGATTCACCAAAATTCACCTGGGCGGTTGCTGTTGACCTGCTAGTGGTCTTGCGACGGAAAGTAGGCTGTATAGACTGGAATGGCATCACGTCATAGGCATCCAACGGTATTCCTCATGTAAAACTCAGGGAAATATAAGGTCTCCCTCAAGGTTCGGGCTCAGGGATTTCGGATACTTGCACCGTCAGTCACGGGGGAAGGATCGGTAGGAGGTTTCCCGATCCCCGCTAGCTCGGTGCTAAACAGACTGACTCTGAGGTGGGCAAAGAGCGATGGGCAGCCAAATGAGATCCGAGGGCGTCCGCGAATTCACGCCCTCAAGGTCTCCCGGGGAGTCGCAAGACTCCCCGGTTCCCACCGCCTTAAGATTCGCAACCGTCCCCGCCGCTTCTTGGGTTTGCCGTGCTCCCCTGCATTCGAAAGGCCGCTTCCCGTTTGTGCACGGATGGTCAGTAACATCATCTCACGCTGCGTCGAGTAAAAGGGCAATCACTCGAGTCCGTACTCGCGCTGCTTCCTCCTGATGAAGTCGGCGCCCTCCCGCAGTAGGGTGTCGCCGTCGGGCGCAAGCTGCCGCCAGACCCACGTGTTCATATTGTCGGTGACGTCGACGAAACTTTCCAATGCGGCATTGCCCCGATATCCGATCTCCGCTAGTGCCCGGAAGATTCCGTCCCAGTCGACCTGCCCGGTGCCTGGGATACCCCGATCGTTCTCGCAAAGATGATAGTGGATCAGGTGTGTGCCCGCTTGCAGCGTTGCTGCATAAAAGTCCTTCTCCTCCATGTTCATGTGGTACGTGTCGAGGTGCACCTTGACGTTGTCGCGGGCGATCATTTCTCGCAGTCGCAGGGCCTGGGCGCACGTGTTGACCAAGTAGGTTTCGTACCTGTTGACCGGTTCGAGCCCAATCGTGACGTTCAATCCGGCGGCACGATCCGCTACCTGCCGAAGGACATCCGCCGAGTGCCGCCATGCGTCTTCCGTCGGTCGTGTGGTTACGGGCTTGACGTGCTGCGAGTAGATGACGCCTGAAAAACTCGACGCCCCGATCGCGGCCGTAGCGTCGACACACTTCATAAGGTAATCGCGCCCACGCCCCCGAATCTCGGGGTCGTCGGAGGTGATGTCGGTGTCGTTGAGCAGCACCGTCGACGTCACAGCCCCGAGTTCCAATCGCTTGAGGCGCTCGCAAACGGCGTCAGCATCGAACGTGTCGAGGCTCATGAGCGGGATCTCGATGAAATCCATGCCAAGGTTCTTTACACGATCGATCAGGTCGAGCGTCTCGTTTGTCCACTTCGAACACCATGCGTATGCGTGAATGCCGAGTTTCATCAGGGGGACTCCGGTTTTTGGCGTCAAATGATTCGGATGAAAATAGCCACGGGCGCCCAACACGGCGAGAGCGCAAGGGAAAAACGTCTCGGTTCGAACAGCATTCATGCGTTGCACTCCCCTTAACGCCGTCGCGCTGAAGACCCCGTCAGACGCGTCTTTGGCGGCTACTCAGTACCTTCTTGGCGCTCCATTAAACGAATCCCCGCATGGACGCAAGAGAGCCATCCGATTCAACGACCGAAGAGGGAAGATCGGGCCGAACCCTGGCCGTGTTGTTCCTCGCCATGGCCGTGCTCGCAGGTAGCCACCTGGGCGAGTTCTGGCCGTTCAGCATCTACCCGATGTTCTCGCGCGCCGGCTGGCCGTGGTCAAGGGCCATCGTAAGAGACCTGTCCGGCGTGCCCGATTCACTCGTCTGGAAACCAGTCTTCCTCGAAGACCTCCCGGGTACCCCGTTCGCACTGCGAGATCACGATATCGAGGGCCCCGACATAGCCAACTTCGTGGTGAAAAACCGAAACTGGAGCTTGGAGGGACAAACGGCCTTCCGGAAGATCTTCTTGGATCATCTCGCCGGTCGGACGCTGATGCTGTACAGACTCGACGGACGGGTAGACGACAACGAGATTACCGTACGAGCCTCGCCGACGCTGTTGATGACTTCGGACACGACGGTGGTAAGTCCCGCCCTCTCGCTCGAGTAATCAGATGCCTGCCGTTCTGACACGACTGCAACGGGAACTCTTCGGCGGAGGCGGTGAGACGGCGATCGACATCCTCGTCTTCAAGGCGCTGGAGACCTTCATCGTCTATCGCGCCATCGATTACTGCTGGCGGTGGGGCCTGTTCATTCAGGATATCGGCGAGGTGGTGTTGCCGCTTGGTGTTGCGAACTACATCGACATCGGATTCATGTTCGAAAACGGGGTGTCAATCGCCAATGCGGCCGTCGCTACGATTTTCATGATGGCGGGCTTCCTGCGTCTGCATCGGTACGCCTACCTGATGTCGATGGCGCTGTTTCACCTTCAGTTCGCCGCCCGATTCTGCCTCGGCGAGATCCCGCACAGCTCGAACTTCGTAGGGATGGGGATATTGGCGCTGGGACTAGGCGCCGTGCTGTTCGATGATGCGACTTCGCGACGCCGATTCGTAACCGGGACGCTCGTTTTCTTTATCGGACTTGCCTATTTCACGGGCGCCATATCGAAGCTCATTGCAACCGGCCTCACTTGGCCAGACGGGCGCCATCTGTGGATCTGGATCGCCGAAAAGGCGGCTGACAAGTATGCCGAGTTCGGCGTGCTCGAGTTGAATCCGGTGCAGCAAATGGTCGTCAACAGCTGGTTGCTGGCCACAATCTCGCTCGCGTTCGGACTCGTTGTCGAAATCGCGGCGCCGGCATTCTGGTTCGAACGGGCGCGGCCGTTTGCCGCTGGCGGAATTCTGGCCCTGCAC
>DATKEJ010000318.1:0-3012 GCA_035512315.1 Rhodothermales bacterium
GTTGATCCGGGTTACGAAAGGAGTTCACAACGCGGTTGTCCGCACAACACAGCTCCTACTCGCCTGCGTGCTCCTCTCACAGTCGGCGGCCGCGCAATTTATCGACGAATTCGACGGGCCGAACCTCGAGCAATGGAGCCATGTCTCGGGAGACGGGAGCGCCTCGATAGAGTTCGTTCAGGGTGAGGGCCACGGAACAATCCTGGTCGATGCCACCCGCGACAGCCGGAATATCTGGTGGGCATTTATCAAGAACAACGTCGCGCCCGCCCTGGATTTAAATCTATTGGAGGACCCCGACTACGAGCTCCGCGTCGAGGCCAGAATTCGTACGAGCCACGCGCCCCGGCGAGTGAATCTCCACCTCAACACGCAAAGGACGGCCGATTTCCACTCGCACCTCATGGAATTCGACATCCCGGATACGGCAGAATGGCACACGATAAGCATGACGACCAGAGGCTTCGACGCCGAGCCGGGTGACGTCGTCAATGCGCAGATGGCACTGATTGATTGGGGCCGGGGCAGGTATCGGGTGGATGTCGACTATTTTCGCGTCGACGTGGTGGACGCGAAGGCGGCAGGCCCCGACCGGGGCGAGCCGCTTCCGTACCACCCGCCGATCCCTGATCCCGCCTCGTTCGAGCATTCGATTCCGGCGGCCCAAGATGCCATGATCGACCTGGAACATCCCGACGCCAATTTCAATGGGTGGTATGCAGCCGACGCGAGGGGAAAGGCGCCGGTTCTGACTGTAAACGGTACTCTCGTCGCCATCACAAGGTGGGATCTCGAGCAGTTCGCCCGGGCATCCTGTGCCGGCCTCCTCGAGCTTACGACACACTCTGTGCAGCGGACACAGTCGGAGTTGGAGGAGTTTGGAAAGGTTCGCATCGTTGAGATCCTCGCCGGCGACCCTGAGTGGGACCAGGAGACGGTTACGCTGACAGGCCTGATAGGAGCGCGCGCTCTCGACGATGTTCTGAATGAACAGATGATAATCGACGTGGACGTGGCCGAGAGCGGCAGAACGTATGCCACGATCTCCCGGCCCGTGCTGCAGCGACTTCTCGACGGAACGACACGGGGACTGGCCATCCGGTCGTTGGGCGCAATCAACGTAGCATTCTACGCCCTCGAGCAGGGGACGGGACCTCGCCTCTTGTTCAGCACCGACTGAAAATCAGTCAATCGGCTTCAGGTTCGCGACGATCGCTAGGTCCATGTGTTTGCCGTCAATCCAGCCGCTTGATGAACAGGTTTGCGAATTCGGCGGACGTGCCGTGATCGGCGAGACCGATCGGACCCTCCGAAGGAATGTTCTGCGGCAAGTCCGTACTCTCCGTCTGCTCCCCGTTCATTTCGATGGTAAGGCGCCTTCCAATCAGCGTGATGTAAAGGCGCATCCAACCGTTGTGTGCATCGTCGACCTCCGCAGGCACATAGGCAAGCGTCGAGACGTCCGGCCGTCCCGGACAACCTAGCAAGACCTCGTCCATCTCACTGCCTCGCAGCAATATGCCGGCGCGCGCCTGTTGGATGCTGTCGCAATCGAGCCTCCAATCGGCGACCATCTCGAAGTTCCCGAACGATTCCTCCGTAAGAAGATGGTTCGTTCGATCCCCACCCTCGTTCCGCAGAATCCAATCGTCGGCCTGCCATGGAGAGGTTGCGGACGAGGATTCCCTCCAGCCGGAGAGATCGACGCCCGTATAGAGCGAGGTAAATCCCCGATCGGGCTCCGCAATTTCCTCGGGGAAGGGATCCGTCGAGGGAAGCTCCTTGATTCGAACGTTGCGGAAGTGAACCTCCGAGCCTTC
The DNA here is from genome assembly GCA_035512315.1 of Rhodothermales bacterium. Lineage (GTDB taxonomy): Bacteria > Bacteroidota > Rhodothermia > Rhodothermales > DATKEJ01 > DATKEJ01. Next base: position 1,821 of record DATKEJ010000318.1, read on the forward strand.
CGAGTCCAGGCAGATCGACCCTTTTCGGGGGTTCAATTCGGTTCCACCCGAGACGATTTTCCCGTTCACCGCCAGCGTAAGGCGGCCGTCGCGGCTTTCCACTCGATAGTGGTTCCATTCACCGGTCGGTCGGGCTCGCGGCTCCGTCGGCAGCGAACGCATCCAGCCCCGGGGGTGCGGCGTATCGGGCACCATCGTAGCTCCATGTATCGCGAAGACGTCGCCGTGGTTGCCGTCGAGGATCTGACATTCGGTCGACCGTGTAAAAGGCTGGCCACGCGCCGGCATCGCGTCGCTGTGGACGAAAAGTCCCGCATTCCCGCCTTCATGCAAATGGCGCCATTCGAGCTCGAGAACGTAGTTCTCATAGTGGCGCTCCGTACACAACACGCCGGTTGGTTTCCCGGAGCACACGATCATTCCGTCGCGGACTGTCCACGTGCTCGGCGCACCGTTTACGTTTCGCCAGCCCGACAGGTCTTCGCCTGCGAAAAGGGCGACGAATCCGGAGTCGTTGCTCGTGGACGCCTGGTCGCTTTCCGATCGGCAGCCCATGAGCGTCGCAAAAAGAAGTATGCCGGCAATCAGATGTTTCATCTTGGGAGGGCATTTTGATTCGCCTGCCATTATACGTCGTTTGATCAAACCAGTCTGCAAAGCAGCGGGCGATGTCTCGTTTGCGAAGAAAACCACTTCTCACTACCATGACGGCGATGGTCGCATCTCCCACTCGGTGTCGCTGTTGATCTATGCGAGAAGTCGAACAGAACAGGCTTTACAAGCTATCCGATGGATCCGAGTACGGGATGATGGAGGATAGCCAACGACAGAGACAGCGGGAGCCCGACGGCGTGTGAAAGCATGCTCGCCGTCCTCAAATACCTCTGGGCCTTACCTAATACTTTCCTCGGCGCGCTTTTCATGCCCATGGCCATTCTGAGCGGTGGAAAGGTCCGCTTTATCGACGGCGTTCTCGAAGTGCATGGACGAGCAATATCCTGGCTGCTGCGCACCGCGGTCCCGTTGCGAGGTGGCGCCTCAGCGATTACCCTCGGTCACGTCGTCCTTGGAAGAAACGAAGCGCTCCTCGAATGTTGTCGTGACCACGAGAGGGTCCACGTTCGGCAATACGAATACTGGGGGCCGCTCTTCCTGCCTGCTTACTTCATCGCCGGCATTCTTGCCTATGCGA
>DATKEJ010000319.1:0-19284 GCA_035512315.1 Rhodothermales bacterium
CTTCGGCAGTACGAAGCTCCTCCACACCAAGCGCTGTGAGTTCGCGACGCATCGGTTCGACAAGCTGTGGCGGATACGGCATTGATTCCAGTCCGAATTAAGATGGATGAATACGTGCGCCTCCAACGACACCGAGGCCCCGCGGATCCCGTACGCCTATTGCTTTGAGCGGCGGAGGTCCTCTTCAGTCTGCGAATAAACGTCGTTCCAGGCATCCTCGGTGCCAAAATCGGGAATGACCTTTTCCACCGTCTCCTCGCCAACGGAACGAAGATGCTCGGCCGCCTCGTCACCCGCCGCGAGAATTCGCTCTCGCGCCTCGTCGAGGTGACGGTCGAGCCACTTAACTCTACGCGAGGCCTCGCCCGCAACCATCCTCCGAGCGTTTCGCCCCTTCGGGGAAATGTACAAAAGGCCCAGAGCAGTGCCGGCAGCCAGAGCGCCAAGAGAGATCAGGATGCGCTCGGTATCTCCTTTACGACCGGTGCGATTCATTGGTACAACGTTTCGTTTTTGTCACCCTTATAGTTGTAAATACGGGTGGTAGAACGGTTCCGAGATCCAGGAACAATTCAAAATTGAAAATGCAAAACGCAAAATGATCCCTGAGGGTCTTGCCGTGCGCCCCAAAGAGCCCGTCAATGCGGGCGGTTCAGGAGTAACTGATGTGTACGATGCACCTTGCACCTTGCACCTTGCACCTTGCACCTTGCACCAAGTACCAAGTACCAAGTACCATGAACCATGAACCATGCCCCCGAAGAACACATACGTCGCACGTCCGTATATTGAGCGTCGCATCGTCGCGCCCGTCAGGTCGCGACGACGTTTTTTTTTACACCGCCGTCGTTCACCAGGAGGGCGATACCCAGTCGACGCATGAGCCATGACCCAGTCTACTTGACCCAGGAAGGCCTCCAGAAGCTCAAGGAAGAACTCGATTTCTTGAGGGTGAAGGAGCGCGCCCGCATTGCAGGTGAGATCGCCGACGCGCGGTCGCACGGCGACCTGTCCGAGAACGCGGAGTACGACGCCGCCAAGGATGCGCAGGGCATGCTCGAGAAGAAGATCGCTGAGCTGGAAATAACGATCCAGCGCGCGCGCATGGTCGATGAGAGTCTGATCGACAACAGCAAAGCCTTCATCCTCTCAACCGTCCGTGTGAAGAACCGGACGAGCGGGCAGGAAGTCACGTACACCCTCGTATCAGCGCACGAGGCCGATTTCACCGTCAATAAGATCTCGGTGAAAAGCCCGATCGGGCAATCGTTGCTGGGACGAAGCGTCGGTGACGTCATCGAGGTGACCGTTCCGGCAGGCAAACTCTCGCTCGAAATTCTCGACATCGGTCGAGAGGTCTAATGGCCCGCCCTGCAGTCGACCTCAGAAGCGATACCGTAACACGTCCTTCCGAGGGAATGCGTGAGGCGATGTTCAAGGCGGATGTGGGGGACGACGTGTTCGGCGAGGATCCAACGGCGATCGCCCTCGAAGCGGAAATCGCGCGGCTCCTCGGCAAGGAATCAGCCCTATTCGTCGCATCGGGAACCATGGGCAACCAGATCGCCATCCGACTGCACACGCAGCCGGGTGACGAGGTAGTCTGCGAGGCCGACAGCCACATCGCACACTATGAATCGGGTGCACCGGCGGCACTGTCAGGAGTCCTCCTGCGTGGCGTGCCGGGACGCCGCGGATCAATCACTCCCGAGCAGATTCGAGCGCACATCCGGCACGGACACGACTGGGAGTCTCGCACGACACTGCTGGCGCTCGAGAACACGCACAACCGGGCGGGAGGGACGATCTTTCGGCTCGATCAACTGCTGCGCGCCTGCGAGACAGGAAGGGAGCTTGGTCTTCGGCTCCATCTCGACGGTGCACGTCTCTGGAATGCCTCCGCCGCGACGGGAGTATCGGAAGCCGACTACGCCGCTTCGTTCGATACGGTCACCGTTTGCCTTTCCAAGGGGCTCGGCGCCCCGGTGGGCTCCGTTCTGGCCGGTTCCGCCGAAACGATCCGCCGAGCGCGCAGATTCCGAAAAATGTTCGGCGGCGGTATGCGCCAGATCGGGATGCTCGCCGCAGCCGGACTGTACGCACTGGAGCACCACCGGTCGCGACTGGCGGAGGATCACGTAAAAGCGCGGAGACTCGCAGAATCGATTTCCGCGCTAAACGGTCTCGAGATAGACGAGCTCGGCGCAGAAACAAACATCGTGATGTTCCGCGTCAAGGAAATGACCGCGACCGAAGCGCTCGCCGCCCTCGCGGAAAGAGGGGTGCTGATGGTGTCTTTCGGCCCGACCACCATTCGGGCGTCGGCACATCGCGACGTCACCGATGCCGATATTGACGGGGTAATCGAGACGCTCGAAGAACTCTTCGCATAGGCAGACTCATGACACAACCGCTGTGGACTCCCTCGGATGAACGCATCCGGCGCAGTCGCATGACGGATTTTCACGAGTGGGCGTCGGAACGGGCCGACCGGACGTTTAGCACGTATTCGGACCTCCACGAGTGGTCGTGTTCAGATGTGGCGAGATTCTGGCGTCTGTTCCTCGATTACACGGATCTCGACTACCAGGGAAGCCCGGACCCGCCCGTGAAGCCTGGCTCCATGCCGGGTGTGCGCTGGTTTGAAAATCTCCGGCTAAACTTCGCGAAGAATGTTCTGGACCGCGGCTTCGAAGGTCCGGCCATCATTTACCGGATCGAACCCGAGGAGGGAAGGCCCCACGATCACGATGGTTTCGGGGGTGAGTTGTCATTCACCGACCTTCATCGCCTCGTTGCCCGGGCCGCGCGGGCCCTCCGCTCAGCAGGCGTCCGACCGGGCGACCGAGTGGCCGGATTGATGGCCAACGTCCCCGAGGCTATTGTCGCCGCCCTTGCCTGCTCAGCCGTAGGCGCCACGTGGTCAAGCGCCTCGCCCGACTTCGGCCTCCATGCCGTAACCGATCGGTTCGGTCAGGTGGAACCGGCTCTGGTCTTTGCAACAACGCATTACCGCTACAGAGGCAAGACGTTCGAAACCGCGCGGGTCGTGGAGCGCATGAAAGAGGCCGTGCCGTCGATCCGCCGCATTGTCTCAGTGCCGTATCCGGTCGACGACCGTGCCGTACCCGGCGACGAGGATTGGCATGCTTTCCTCGGCCCTGAGGACGATCCGCCGCTTGCATACGAGGCCCTCCCGTTCGACCACCCGCTCTACATCATGTTTTCGTCGGGCACCACCGGAGCCCCGAAGTGCATGATCCACGGCGCCGGCGGCACGCTGCTGCAGCACCGGAAGGAGCACCAACTTCACTGCGATCTGGGGGTCGGCGACCGATTGCTGTATTTCACGACGTGCGGATGGATGATGTGGAACTGGCAGTTGTCGGCTCTCTCGGTCGGATCGACCATCGTGTGCTACGACGGGAGCCCCGCGTGGCCGGGCCTGACTGCTCTCTGGGAGGGCGTTCAGGAGACAGGCACCACCCACTTCGGCACGAGCGGACGCCACATCGAGGCGTCGATGAAGGGCCTGTCGGACACGGCGATCGCCGATCTCGGCGGATTGCCGGACACACGGACCATCATGTACACAGGCTCTCCCCTATCCGAGGCCGGATATGAGTGGATCTACCGATGCGTGAAGGAGGACGTCCATCTCGCCGGAATCGCGGGCGGTACGGACATCATCTCCTGCTTCGTCCTCGGTAATCCCAATCTTCCCGTGTATCCCGGCGAGATCCAGTGCAAGGGCCTTGGCGTCGACGTCCAAGCCTTCGACGAGGAAGGCCGCTCGATCGTCGGAGAGCCGGGAGAGCTCGTGTGCGTCAAGCCCATGCCGTCGATGCCGACCGGATTCCTCGGGGATCCCGGCAACGAGCGCTACCGCAACGCCTACTTCGACGTATATCCCGGCGTCTGGCGGCACGGAGATTACATCACGGTTACCGAACGCGGTGGCGTGGTGATTCACGGCAGGTCCGACGCAACCCTGAATCCGGGCGGCGTACGGATCGGAAGCTCGGAGCTTTACGGTGCGCTCGACACACTCGATTTCGTCAGCGGGGCCGTCGCCGTGGGGTGGACGCCGCCTGGTCGCTCAGATGAGGAGATCGTCCTTCTCGTCGCGCTCGCGAGTGATCGGACCCTCGACGGCGAGGCGGTGCAGGCAATCAAAGACGCGATCAGGGAAACGTGCTCGCCCAAGCACGTGCCGCATCACATTTTCCCGATCGCGGAGATCCCCGTCACGCGAAGCGGAAAAACGGTCGAGTTGAGCGTCAAGGCCATCCTTGCGGGGCGGAATGTCCAGAACAGGAGTGCGCTGGCGAACCCTGAGGCGCTGGCGGAGATCGAGAAAATTCGAGACGTCCTGTCATCCCGAAGGCAGTGAGCGACCCAGGTGACAGCGGACTGAGCGGACTGAGCGGACCGTCATCCCGAACACACTTCTGAGCGTGGTCCCCCACCGGAGGGGGCGGCTAAGTCCGGCGGGCACATTTTCCATCAAGGCAGGGAAAACGCAAGTGAAGGCGTACGAAGTCGGGTGGTCAACCGCGGCCGCAGCTCGATCTGAACGGTCGGACTTTTCCTTAAATTCTCGCGGCCCTGAAAACAATCCGTCGAGCCACGCTTAAAACCCGCCGTAAGCGCTTCCGGAATTCATTTTTTGACAGAACGAAATGCCACCATCCACCGAAGCAATGCCTGTGCTCGACCGTCCCATCGAGGAACGGTTTGACGACCATCTCGGCCTGCTTGACGTCGACTATGTCGAACTCTGGGTGAACAACGCCCGCCAGGCGGCCCACTATTACATGACCGTCTTCGGGTACAGCCTGGCCGCTTATCGCGGCCTCGAAACCGGCACGCGCGACCGGGCTTCGTTCCTGCTGAGACAAGGAAATATCAGACTTGTCCTGACGGCTCCGCTGAGCGGGAATTCACCGATCGCTGAATTCTGCCGCAAGCGCGGCGACGGCGTCCGAGACATTGCGATGACCGTCGAGAACGTCGATCGCGCTTTTCGGGAGTCGGTCGCCCGAGGAGGCGTTCCAGTCGCCGACCCGGCCGATTCATCCGACGACCAGGGAACGGTCCGAACCGCCGCCATTGCGACGTACGGCGATACGATCCACACCTTCGTCCAGCGCGACAAGTACCGGGGAGATTTCCTTCCCGGCTTCGCTCCGGCTTCATCACCGATTGAGGTGGAGCCTTGCGGGATTCAGTACGTCGACCATTGCGTCGGGAATGTCGAGCTCGGCAAGATGAACGACTGGGTTGGGTTCTACCGCGACGTGCTCGGATTCACGCAGTACATCCATTTCGACGACAAGGACATTTCGACGGAGTACTCCGCCCTGATGTCGAAAGTCATGGCGGGCGGACGGGGCCGCATCAAGTTTCCGATCAACGAGCCGGCCGACGGTAAGCGCAAGTCGCAGATCGAGGAGTATCTCGAGTACAACGGTGGCCCGGGCGTACAGCACATTGCACTCCTGACCGGAGACATCATCGACACCGTCGGGAAACTCCGCAAAAAGGGCATCGATTTTCTGTACGTGCCGACGACCTACTACGATATGCTGGAGGAACGCGTGGGCAAGATCGACGAGCCGATCGACGAGCTGAAGAAGCTCGGCATACTGGTCGACCGCGACGACGAGGGCTATCTACTGCAGATCTTTACGAAGCCCGTCGGAGACCGGCCGACGCTGTTCTTCGAGATCATCCAGCGCAAAGGCGCCAGGGGCTTCGGGAAGGGGAATTTCAAGGCGCTGTTTGAATCGATCGAACGCGAGCAGGAGCTTCGGGGGAACCTTTGAGCGACCCTTATCCCGATCTCGAATTTATTCGGGAGAGGGACCCCTCAACATCAGACATCAGACATCAGACATCAGAATTTGATTTCAGATAGAGGATTGTAGATTGTCCAGGCCCTCCAGCAACCTTACCCTCACCGGACTCCGGACTCCGGACCTCGGACCAACCATTTAGTCTCGTGATATACCATCGCCTGGGCAACCTGCCCGAAAAGCGTCACATTCAGTTCCGCCGCGAAGACGGAGAGCTTCACAGCGAGGAACTGTTTGGGGCGGAAGGCTTCAGCGGCTCGTCGTCGTTGCTCTATCATTACCATCCGCCCACACGCGTGACAAAGGTGGAACAGGGCCCGGAGATTAAGATCGAGCCGTGGGATACGGGTGTCCTGCGGCATCATCATCTGCGGACAGCAGGTGTCGCGAAGGGCGGTGATCCGGTCAGCGCGAGGACGCCGGTGCTGTTCAACAACGACGTCGTCCTCTCGGTAGGGCGCCCGTCGGAGCCGATGGACTACCACTACCGCAACGGCGAGCACGACGAGCTGCTGTTCATCCACGAGGGGCAGGGAACGCTCCACTCCAGCTTCGGCACGCTGCCGTTTCGGGACTGGGACTACATTTACATCCCGCGCGGCACGACCTATCGGATCGAGTTCTCGTCGAGGGAGAATCGCGTCTTCTACATCGAATCGACGGGCCCGATATCGATCCCGAAGCGATACCGATCCGAGCTCGGCCAGTTCATGGAGAACAGCCCGTACTGCGAGCGCGACATCCACCGCCCGCAGGAGCCGCTGTTTCATGGCGAATCCGGAGAGTTCGAGGTTCGCATCAAGAAACTCGGCCGGCTGCACCGGTACTGGTTCGATCATCACCCGCTGGATGTGGTCGGCTGGGACGGTTACCTCTATCCGTGGACGTTCAACATCCGAGACTTCGAGCCGATCACAGGCCGGATCCACCAGCCGCCGCCGGTCCACCAGACGTTCGCGGCGCCGAATTTCGTCGTCTGCTCGTTCGTCCCGAGGATGTTCGACTACCACCCGCTCTCCATCCCGGCGCCGTACAACCACTCAAACATCGACTCAGACGAAGTGCTCTACTACGTGCACGGCGACTTCATGAGCCGGAAGGGCGTGGAGATCGCGAGCATTACCGAGCACCCAGGCGGGATTCCGCACGGCCCGCATCCCGGCAAGGCGGAGGAGTCAATCGGCAAGCAGGAAACGAAAGAGTACGCCGTGATGGTCGACACCTTCCGGCCGCTAAGGCTGGCGAAGGCGGCTGAGGGGATGGATGATCCGCAGTATCCGTACAGCTGGCAGGCGGCGACGGCGCATCAGTAGGAATTCAGAGATCAGAAATCAGAAATCAGAATTGGGGGCCGTCTGCGTCGTGCCAAACCGGGGCGGCTGTCCCGAGACTGAAGGCCTGAGACTGATGTTTGATGTTTTATGTTTGATGTTTGGTGTCTGAAATTAGCCCGTTGCGGGCACGATCCTCCCGCTCACCTCTCCAAACCCTACCCGATACCCCTCCGCTTCCGCAAAACCAGTCATCACCACCTCATCCTCATCCTCGATAAACTTCCGCTCTGAGCCGTCCGGAAGCTGAATCGGTTTCTCACCACGCCAAGCCAACTCCAGCATGCGTCCGTAACTGTCGTGGGTCGGACCGCTGATCGTGCCCGACGCCAACAGGTCGCCCGGACGCAGATTGCATCCGTTCGACGTGTGATGCGCCAACTGCTGGCACACGTTCCAATACATGTGGCGGAAATTGGACCGGCAGATCGTGTGCAGTGCATCCAGGCCGGGCGCTCGTATTCCAACCTCCAGCCGAATGTCGTACGACCAATGGCCGGCTGACCGCAGATACGCGAGAGGCTCGGGGTCCTGCGGAGAGCCCGGGATCCGAAACGGCTCCAGCGCTTCCAGTGTGACGACCCAGGGAGAAATCGATGTCGCGAAGCTCTTGCCGAGGAACGGCCCGAGCGGGACGTACTCCCACTTCTGGATGTCGCGCGCGCTCCAGTCGTTGACCAAGACGAACCCGAAGATGTGATCGGCCGCATTTTCAATCGGGATCGGGACGCCGAGCTCGTTTCCGGGACCCGTGAAGAACCCCATCTCGAGCTCGAAGTCGAGCAGGCGGCTTGGTCCGAACACGGGCGGCCCGTCATCCGGTTTCAACTGACCGGACGGCCGCCGAACAGGCGTTCCACTAACGACAACCGAACTGGCCCGGCCATGGTATCCCACCGGCAGGTGGGTCCAGTTGGGCATCAGGGCATTCTCGGGGCCGCGGAACATCGTCCCGACGTTGCCGGCGTGCTCTCTCGACGAGTAGAAATCCGTGTAGTCCCCGATTTCCACGGGTAGGAGCATCGTAGCGCGCTCCATTGGCACGAGTGCCTCGCTCGACAAGGTGTCATGATCCTTCAGGGTCGTCGTATCGGCGCGCAGCAAGGCGTGAATCTGCATCCTGGCGGCGTGCCAGGCATCCTTGCCCATCGCAAGGAAAAGGTTCAGGCTCGGGCGGGAGAACGGCCGTTGCCTGGGATCGCCCGGCAGCGTCAGCAGCCCGGCCGATTCGAGCACCAGGAGATCGAGGATTTGATCTCCAATGGCGACCCCGATCCGCGCCGGTCCTCCTCCCGGGCGCCGGAAAACTCCGAACGGAAGATTCTGGATCGGGAAATGGCTTTCCGCGGCGACCGGTACGAACGACTTGACCGACGGATCGGTGGTGATATCCATGTGTAGGTTTTGGTTACAGAAGTCCGGCGTTCCGAAGATCCTCGACAGGCTCGTCGATGTCGCAGCTTCCGTAGGAGATGGCCAACGAGCGTCGCGCGTCGGTGACCGCATCCACCGGGACCTCGTGTCCGTTCCAGGCAAGGTACTCGTCCGTAAAATCGAAACTGCCGAGATCCCGTTCGTCGATAAGCGATTTGAGCTGATCCGCGCCGGCCTTCGATGCGAGCAATCCTGCGGTGATAATGTTGACGAACCCGTGCTGTGTGATCCCTGATTCGGGTCGCTCGTGGCGAACGGGGTGATGCAGCCCGGCCGTCGCCTTGTACGGAACGCGGAGGTGCGCACAGATCGCGATGGCCTCGGAAACTTCGGCCACGCTCGGATAGGCATCGGCGGTCACTCCGCCGCATCGGATTTTGATTCCTCGATGCCGCGCGCTGGAACATGCGGCGACGAGACGCTCCACACGTTCATTCCAACCGGCCGTTCGGTTGACCTCGTAGAAAATTCGCTCCAGGTGTATGCCGCCGTCTCGAAACGCCGATTCGTATCGATCGAGCACCAGCGGGATGGCGGACGAATCGCCATCGATCAGCTCGTCCGGAAGGCGCGCTTCGAGCACATCGACGCGCCCCCATCCGTCCCGCTCGAAGCCCCTGACCTTGGACGCGTCGTCTGCAGCCACGTTCATCATCGTTGCGACATGGTTCATCGGCGAAGCCAGTCCGGCGACCTTCACCGGGGCGAATCTCGACAGAGCGCGCTCTCCCTTGGCAGCGAACGCATCGAGGCGGCTGGCGGGGCAGACGAATCGCCCGACCATCCAGGCGTGATCTGAACCGAGATGCCGGGCATACGTCGCGACCGCGTCAGGCATGTCGAGCCTCGCCGGCGGAAACAGCCCGGCGTAATCGATCAAGTGTCCGAGAAACGCGCGGAGAGAACCGGTCATGGGCAGATGCAAAATCGAGTGCTACGGATTGGGGCTCATCCTGCGGGATGCAAGATATCGCACGGCGTCAATTCTCATGCGATGAAAAGGTCCGAGGTGCTAGGTCCGACGTCCGACCTGTACGCAGGTTTTCCGGGGCCGCCTCGCGGATCAGTGCCCGCGCCAGGGCTCGCGTCGGATCGATGCAAAGTATCCCGTTGAGCGTCGCCTCCGTCACTGCGAGCGGAAGCTCTGTGCATCCAAGAATCACAGCCTGCGCACCACGCTCTCCCAGATGTGCAATAGCCTTGAAGACGAGATCCCTTGCCTTCGCCGTCACCGGATTCGCGAGCGCCTTTATGCCGAACTGGGGATCGAAAATAGCAGGATTCACTAAGTCGTCCTGCACGCCCTGGTCTTGCTCAATCGGCTCGAAACCCGCCTTCACGAGCGCGTCGAGAAACACCCGCGATCGGTACGACGCCGTCGTCGAAAGGGCGCCGATGCATCGTAGGCCGGGATTGACCTCGCGGACGTACTCCAACGTGACGTCAATAAGATTCAGCAATCGGATGCTTCGACCGGATTCGTCGAGCAGCGACCGAACGACCGAAAAAATAGGCTCGCAGTGCGCGGTCACGCAGGGAATACCCGCCACGCTTACGCCCTGCTCGTCAAGCCACTCGATGATGTCAAATATCGCCCTGGCGGGATTCTCGGTCGACTTTCCGAGCACGAAGCTGCCGCGATCCGGAATCCTGTCCGGGAACGACGCCAGCACGACAGGAAGGTGATCCTGATCCTTATCCCCGATCGTCTCCGCGAGAATCTTGTTCAGCGCGTCAACGCCGGTAAACGGGCCCATTCCTCCCACGAGGCCTATAGTCTTCGAATAGGACATGTTGAATCCGGGAGCTGTCGCCGATCATCGATCATCGATCATCGATCATCGATACCACGGCCTTCTTCCTGCGGAAGATCCGATATCCGGCATAGCACACGACGATCGCTAAGACCAGCCAGAATATGATTCGCCCGTAGATCTCCAGGTACTTTCCCACGATTTCCCAGTTGTCTCCGACCATATACCCTAGCCACGCGATGAGAGCGCACCATATCACCGAACTGAACGTGGATGCGATCAGAACGGGCCGAACCGGCATCTTCGCCGTCCCGGCGACCAGGGAGATGACCGACCTCGTCCCACTGAGGAATCGATTTACCGCGATGAGTCCGTATCCCCACCGGTTCAGCCACTTCTGCCCGGTCGCGATCTGGTCTTTCGGAAGCCATCTGAATTTGTCAGGCCGCATGATCGCGCTTCCGAGCCGCCGACCGAGATAGTACATCGTCATGAAACCGGCGACGCCTCCGATCGCGGAGAGCGCGATCACGCCGGTCAGGCCGAGCGCAGCCTTGCCGGCAAGGTATCCGCCGAATACGACAATCATATCGCCGGGAATCGGCGGCACGACGTTCTCCCCGTATGCGATGGCGAAAATGAGCAGATACATGAGAGAGGGCGGCAGACTCTCCATCCAGGCGACGAAATCGGTCAGGAGCTCAATCATTCCGCCCCTCCCGACCTGGTCTTCTTTCGATGAGACACACCGCGTAGGCGGTGACACCCTCTTCACGGCCCTCGAACCCCAACTGCTCGGTCGTAGTCGCCTTGACCGAAATCGCCCCGATCTCCACACCCAGCGCGGAGGCGAGATTCGAGCGCATCGCATCGATGAACGGTCGAAGCCGCGGCCGCTGCATTGCAACCGTCGCATCCACGTTTACGGTTACGTACCCGGCCTCTGAAATCAGCCCGGAGACGCGACGCAGCAAATCCATGCTGTCGGCGTCGCGCCACTCGTCGGACGTGTTGGGGAAATGAGTGCCTATGTCTCCGAGGGCAGCCGCCCCAAGCAGCGCATCGGCCATCGCATGCGCCAGCACGTCGGCATCCGAGTGGCCTATCAAACCCGATCCGTGCGGAATATCGACGCCGCCGAGAATGAGCCGACGACCCTCGACGAGCCGGTGCACGTCATACCCGAATCCTACGCGCATTCCCTTTCCTCCCAGGCAGGCCACATCCAGACCGCCTGCTCCCAGTCTGCCGGCGTGGTAATTTTAAGGTTCGGACTCGAGCAGGGCACGAGCGCAACATCCACTCCGATCGCCTTCACGAGCGTTACCTCGTCCGTATAGGTCTTCCCTTCCCGTGCAGCGCGATGGTGGCCCAACTCCAAGACGTCGCGGCGGAATGCCTGCGGCGTCAGGAGTCGGAATATACCGTCTCTGTCCACCCGTTCCGATACGTACTCGCCCGACGCACGGCACAGCGTGTCGGTCACGGGGGCAGCGAGTACGGCCGCCCGATGATCGCCGAGCGTCGAGAGCAGCAAGTCGATCTCGTGAGCGGAAACGAATGGGCGGACGGCGTCGTGCGTGAGGACGATGTCGATGGACGAGTCGAGCGATTGCAGGCCTGCCCGAACCGATTCCTGGCGCACCGCTCCACCCGGAACGATCGACACGACTTTCGACACACCGTGATCTTCGCACATCCGGGCGACGTCATCCACATCTTCGAGCGGCGCTGCGATCACAATCGCGCCGATTTGCGCGTGGCGCTCGAAGGAAAGTGCGGTCTGGACCAGGAGCGGTTTGCCGCCGATCACCCTGAACTGCTTCTTCGGCCCTCCCAGTCGCAAACCCGCGCCGGCGGCAGGAATAATGACTGCTGCGCAGGGATGCTCAGGCCGTATCATTCGGGCCTCGATGGACGGTCGGGCGCGTGGGCGCTCAGGTGATCAGCATCGCGTCGCCGAACGAAAACAGGCGGTACTTCTCCTTGATCGCCTCGTGGTACGCGTGCATCAGAAAATCGCGGCCGGCGAATGCGGCGACGAGCATCATCAGGGTCGACCGCGGCATGTGAAAATTGGTCAGCAGCCGTTCGGCAATGCGGAACTCGTACGGCGGGTAGATGAACTTATCCGTCCATCCCGATGACGCCTTGAGCATGCCGGCGGCCGAGATGCTCGATTCGACGGCCCTGACGACCGTGGTGCCGACTACCGTAACCGTGTTCGACGGTGACGACAGCGCTCTGTTGACCGAATCTGCGGCCGCCTCGGTGATCTCGAAATTCTCCGAGTCCATGCGATGCTTCGTCAGGTCTTCCACTTCGACGGGCCGGAACGTGCCGAGCCCGACGTGCAGGGTCATGTTGACGATGTCGACGCCTACTTCCCCAATGTCTTTCAAGAGCCGCTCGGTGAAGTGAAGGCCTGCTGTCGGCGCGGCAACCGCGCCGCGGTTCTTGGCGAAGATCGTCTGATACCGCTCCCTGTCGGCGGGTTCTGCCGACCGCTTGATATAGGGGGGAATCGGCATTTCGCCGATCCGATCGATCAGCTCGTACAACTCTTCGTTCTCACCGTCGAAAAGGAAACGAATGGTCCGTCCTCTCGATGTCGTATTGTCGATAACTTCCGCGACCAGGTCGTCTCCGAAAAACAGTTTGTTGCCGATTCGGATTTTTCTGGCCGGCTCGACGATGACGTCCCAGAGTCTCGTGTCAGGGTTCAGCTCCCGCAGGAGAAAGACCTCGATCTTGGCGCCGGTCTTCTCCTTGTTACCGTGGAGCCTGGCTGGAAAGACCTTCGTGTCGTTTAGGACGAGCGCATCGCCCCTCCTGAAATACGTGGGCAGGTCGGATACGAGCTTGTGCTCGATCGTCTCCGATTTCCGATCGAGTACCATCAGACGGGCGGAGTCTCTCGGCTCGGCAGGATACCGGGCAACGAGCTTGCTCGGATAATCATACACGAAGTGGGAGAGCTTCATAGGCGTCGACATGCCGAAGATCGACGGCGTAGTACTCTTGATCGCGGTCTCGACGGTTGCAGTTTGAGACATAGGTATGGATACGGTGCTAGGTTGGCTCAATAAGGCCGAGCAATGGACCTCAAACGCCGACCGCCACCTGGATCCGGACCGTTGAGTTCTCCGTGATGTGAAAAATGACGCCACATTGACGGCGCGGAAGTCACCTCGAGGCAGTCTCGCTTGAGCGCGCTAAATATAACCTCACATCGACCCCACGCCAAACGACCGGGACTCCCGAAACGCCCATAACGGGCTTAAAACGCCTTTATGAAACCGATTTCAGGAAGATTTAATCAGACCGTCACCGATTGACCATCATTTTTCAGTCTTGGCCACCGCTTGGGTGATTAGCTCTATGGTGCTGTCAGACATCCCCATGCCGCTAAATCCACCGTCATTGTACAGCGTCTGCATCGTCACGCTCCGGGTCAAGTCGCACAGAAGCGTCACCGTGTAGTCTGCGCAGCTTTCCGCATCGGCATTGCCGAGCGGTGACATCTTCTCGGCGAAATCGAACATGGCGTCGAAACCCGCTATTCCCTGCCCGGCCGTGGTTCGAGTGGGGCTCTGAGACACTGCGTTGATTCGAATGCCGCGTCTGCCCAGACGGTACCCGTACGAGCGCACGATCGATTCAAGAAGGGCCTTCGCGTCGCCCATTTCGGAGTATTTCGAGAAAATCCGCTGGGCTCCGATGTAGGAGAGCGTCACGATCGACGCACCGTCAGCCAGGGAGTTGGACTCCAGCGCGCTGGTAACCACCCGGTGCAGGCTGATCGCCGAGATGTCGAGCGTCTTGTGGTACCAGTCATAATTGAGTTCCGTGTACTCTTTGTCCTTTCGGACGTTGAGCCCCATGCCGATGGAATGGACGATAAAGTCGATCGGACCGCCAAAGTGCTCCGTCGTTTCGCCGAAGAGCCCGTCGAGGTCCTCCTGGCTCGTGGCATCGGCGTAGATCACCGGAGCGTCGCCAACGATCTTCGAAAGCTCATCCAGCTTTCCGAATCGCTGCGTCACGGGGGCATTGCTCAATACCATTTGGCCGCCTTCGCGATGAACCGCTTCGGCGATCGCCCACGCGATACTGCTTTCAACCATGGCGCCGAATATGACCCCACGCTTGCCGTGGAGTAAGCCGTAGGATTTGACGGGCATCTGGGAATGATGGATTTGATATGGAAAGGACTAAGGTAGCACCGCCCCTCTATTCGTCCTAACGACTCACAGCGCCCTTAACGCCGATTTCCCGCAGGGGGGCCACGACCTCCATCAGTCGCGCGTGCAGTGCGCCGTTCGTGGCGAGTACCTGGGGGCGATAGAGGAAATCGGGCCGGCCGGAAAAATCCGTGACGGTTCCGCCCGCCTCCTGTATCAAGAGTGACCCCGCTGCCGCGTCCCACGGCGACAGGCCGATCTCAAAGAATCCGTCGAAACGACCGCAGGCAACGTATGCCAGGTCCGCGGCGGCCGACCCCATCCTACGTACGCTCTGCCAGTGTTGCATTGTCTGGCCAAGAACCTGCAGGTACTCCGACAGGTACGGTGTGGTGTAATCGCGCGAAGGGAATCCCGTCGCAAGCATCGCCTTCTGCGGAACCGATACCGCACTCACCTTCATCCATTTCCCATTCACACGGGCGCCTTGCCCGCGCACGGCCTCGAACAGCTCATCGTGCCCGACCTCCAGGACGACGCCGACCACCACTGCCCGGTCGCGCTGCAGCGCGATGCTCACGGAGTACGGCGGGAGACCGTGCACAAAGTTCGTGGTCCCGTCGACCGGATCTATGATCCACTGATCGCGGTCAGGATCTCTCAGCTTCCCGGGCTCGTCCTCTTCTCCGAGAAAGGCATACTCTGAAAACGCGGCCCCCAATACGCCGTAAATGGTCTCCTGGGCTTCAAAGTCGACCGCCGTAACGAGGTCGTTTCGTCCTTTTTCGGATATCTCGCTGCTATCAAGCCTCCCAACGCGCCTCCTGATTATCGCTGCCGCTTTCGTCGCAGCCTCGACCGCCGCCTCCCGTTCTGCCTCGTACAACATGAATCGTTTTTGTTTTGGAGATTCTGCCGCTTAAAATACCCGCCGTCACCGCACCATGCACAGCGAATCGTGCGCTCATCGTTTTGGATCACATGCCTGCTGTTCATCGGCTGCCTGGGCAATGAAGGCGGCCCGCCGGAGGTCTCGCCATCCGGCACCGACATCCAGAACGACACCACCGCGGTGGCCGTACTCGCGCTTGCGAAACGAACGCTGATTGACGGCGCCTCAGACAGGCTTCGTCGTTTCGACTATGTCCGCGACCGCGCTGTGTCCGTCACTGACGAGTCAGGCGAGACGAGATTGGAGCAGGCGCATGCCACGCGTTTTTACGGACCACCTGACAACCGGAGCGCTACGGTACTGGATTCGACCTCGTTCGGTCCGGAAGACGAGGGTTTCTGGGCAGACTATACCGGCGGCCCCTCCAAAGAAGACACAGTGGAGTGGAGCAGGCGCCTTCTCGAGAAGGACCCGCTCCTTCTCAGCCGGCAGGGATTCGCGTACTATCGCTATTCCGTACTCTCCGATAGCGCAATCGGCGGCGCTCCGGTGATGCGGATCAGCGTCGACTTGCTCCCCGGATCTGAGCGGCCGGGAATCCAATCCGGGCGCTTTTACATCGAGCGGGAGACCGACGAGCTCGTAGGATTCGAATTGGAGTTCGTGCAGAGGTCGCTTCTCTTCGACGAGGAGAGCCGGTTTCGGTACATGCTCGATCGCACGCCCGACGGCTACTGGCTGCCGCGGGAGGTCAAGATCAGTACATTCTTGAACCTGCCACTCACAAAGGGGCAATACTTCGATTTGCGTGCGCAGTACCTGACTCAATGAAACCACTCGACGACCACATCGCGCATCTCCAGGCCGGCCTTCGCACGGGACGCTTCGGACGCCCATGCCGCTGGTTAGATACCGTCGGTTCGACAAACTCTCTGGCCCTGGCGTGGGCGAAAGAAGGCGCACTGACAGGCTCGCTAGTCGTGGCCGAATTCCAGGAGCAAGGACGCGGGCGATTCAACAGGTCGTGGACATCGGATCCGGGCCGAAATCTCATGTTCTCCGTGATCATCGATCCGAGCGAGCTGCGCGGAGGCCTCGAGCTGCTCCCTCTGGCGATCGCCGTCGCCGTCACAGACTCGCTGGCCGAAAATATCGAGCCGCATCGCCCGCTTATTAAATGGCCGAACGATGTGATTCTAACCGGAAAGAAGGTTTGCGGAATTCTCGTCGAGTCTTCGCTCCCGTCGAGCGCCGAAGATCGAGGCGGACGC
Organism: Rhodothermales bacterium; assembly: GCA_035512315.1. GTDB lineage: Bacteria > Bacteroidota > Rhodothermia > Rhodothermales > DATKEJ01 > DATKEJ01. The sequence goes on from DATKEJ010000319.1 coordinate 16,725, forward strand.
GTCGTTGCCGGCGTAGGCATCAACGTGAATCAGGATTCTTTTCCCGAAGATCTCTCAGAAACGGCTACCTCGCTTTACCGCGTCCTTGGAAGACAGGTAGACCGAATCGAACTATTGTGCGAAATCCTCTCGTCGATCGAGGCCGTTCACCGGGAGATCGTGGCCGGCCGAACGGTGAAACTCATTCGTCGGTACGAATCGATGATGCTCGGTCTGGGTGAAACTGCCCGTTTCCTGCATCTCGGCACAGGCAGAATGACCGAGGGAAAGATCCTCGGCGTCGACGACGCCGGCGGACTTTGCGTGCAGACGAAGTCAGGTGTGGAGGTCTTGAGGGCCGGCGAGGTGACCATTCGGATGGACGGCAGCCTTCCGCAAGCGAGAATTGCCCGACTGTCCGACCAATCGTTCCCGACTTCCTCGTCCTGACATGCGCCTTCTTGCTATCGACATCGGCAATTCGCGGATCAAGTGCGCTCTGTTTCAGGGTTCCGAGATCGAGCACGCGTTCGAAATGGAATCCGACCGGCTCGCTTCCGGGGCGGCGTACAGACATTCGTTGCGGGCGCGCGTGCGCGAGTGGGGTCCGCAGCGTACCGCGATCGCGTCGGTCGTGCCCGAACTGAACGAGCGCGTTGCCGAAGCGGTCAAGCGAGAGCTCATGATTTTGCCGGAGTTCGTCACGGCCGCCGACGTTCCCCCCCGGATGGTGGCATATGAATCAACGGGTACGCTCGGGGCCGACAGGATCGCCGCGGCAGTCGCCGGTCATCACTTCTACGGGAGTGGCCCTGACGGCGCGCGGCCCGTCATCGTGATCGACGCCGGAACCGCAATCACCTTCGAGGTCATTGATGCGGGCGGCACGTATTTGGGCGGTGCGATCTGGGCGGGTCCGAAACTGGTGGCAGCCTCGCTCGACGCCGGCACCAGCCTCCTGCCCGCGGTCGAACTCATCCCGCCCAGGCAGGCGGTCGGCGCCGACACGGAAGCGTGCCTACGCTCGGGCATCCTTTTCGGATTTCTCGACGGGGTTGCCGGCATCCTCGGCCGGCTTCAGCGGAAGACCGGACCTCAGACGTTCACGGTCGCAACGGGTGGACTGGGTGCGTGGCTTGCCGACAGACTGGGGTCGATCGACACGCACGACCGGCAGCTGGTCCTCCACGGAATTAGGCTGATCGCTTCCAAACTGCTCGCTTAGGACTGAATGAACATCGCCACACGCGCGAGCACCATCTCCATCGCAACGTCGTTCATACCGCCTCCCGGGATGATGACGTCGGCAAACCGCTTCGAAGGCTCGACAAACTCGATGTGCATCGGTCGGACGGTTCGCCCGTACTGATCCAAAATAGAATCGATCGATCGCTGCCTTTCGCTCAGGTCGCGACGAATTCGACGCATCAGCCGGACGTCGTCGGCGGTGTCCACGAAGAGCTTGATGTCCATTCGCGACCGCAGTTCGGGTTCAGCGAGCACGAGGATCCCGTCGACAATGATTACGGCTCGGGGCTCCAGGCGCTCCGTCTCCTCCAATCGGACGTGGTTTGCGAAATCGTAGACGGGCCGAGCGATGGCGTGACCTTGCTTCAATGCGTCGAGGTGTCGTACGCAGAGCTCCGTCTCGAGGGCGGCCGGATGGTCAAAGTTGAAGACTGCCCGTTCCTCGAAAGGTAGATGTGAAAGATCGCGGTAGTACGCGTCGTGTTCGAGAATGACGATGTGGTCCTCACCGAACGAGTCCAGAATGCGACGCTGTACGGTGCTCTTTCCGGAGCCCGATCCCCCGGCAATCCCGATGATGATCGGAGTCTTCATGGAGCGATCCGAACCGGATCAGTTCGGCACGACGGCGATTCTTCCCTTCCGGGACCCTTCGTCCCAGCTCACGTCGACGACGTTCATGGCGTCGGGATCCTCGAATTCAGTGAGAGAATCGATGGAATCTGCGGGTCCTCGGACGAGGGTGTTGACAAACCGCCCTCTCAATTCGTCGAGTCCCTCTGCGATGGGAATGAGTTTCCCCTTCGAGCGACGGAAGAATCCAACCTCGACGAAGCCGCTATGGCGTCCGTCGGGTTCCCATATGGATCCGACCTCGCTTGGAAGAAGGTTCCAGACGAAGTGACTCGCAAGCAGATCATTAAGCAACCGGGTGGCGAACGGCGCCCAGAACGCACGAACCGATCCGAGAGCGGGAAGCTCGGCATTAAGGGAGAGATAGTACTCGGGAATCAGATCGTCGGGCCGAAGCAGGCCGTAGAGGGGTGACAGAATCACTCCATGCTCGAGCAGCCGTCTTTGAGCACCGGTGGGCAGATTCTCGAAGTCGAGGGCCCTGTACATGACACCGGGGCTGTATCGATCGAGCGCCGACATGAGCGGGCTCGTCATCACCTCCGCATTGCAGGCTCGCGCGTGCTCGACCTTCTCATCCCGAACACCGAGCAATGACTCGAGATCAGCGGCATCAGCCGCCACCGAATTCATGGCCTCGATGACCTGACGGCGCTCGGGATTGAGTCCGACGAAATAGTTGAATGTATGAGACGACCGC
>DATKEJ010000320.1:0-3444 GCA_035512315.1 Rhodothermales bacterium
TCTCGAGCCGTTGATTCGACAGAGATTTCGGCGGCAGATCAAGGCCAACGTCTATGAATTCAGGATCGCCCACGACGGTCAGGAGGCCCTGCAGCGACTCGAAGAACACCCTGAGATCGATATCGTGCTTACCGATATCAATATGCCGAGAATGGATGGGTTGACGTTGCTCTCGAAGCTTCCTGAAACAGGCGGTTTGCGAAAAGCGGTCGTCGTCACGGCGTACGGAGACATGGAGAACATTCGGACGGCGATGAATCGCGGAGCGTTCGATTTTCTGACCAAGCCGATCGACCTCGAGGACCTCGAAATCACCATCCGAAAAGCGCAGGCGATCGTCGATCGTGAGAGAAAGGCCGAGCTGGCGAGATCGACTTTTGGTCGCTACCTGTCCGATCGGGTGGTCGCAACCTTGCTCGATCATCCCGACGGGATGCGACTTGGAGGAGAAAAGCGAACGGCCACTGTCGTGATGTCAGACATCCGAGGTTTCAGTATGATCTCAGAGCGACTGAAACCGGAGGAGGTCGTCGAGATCCTGAATATTTATCTCGGTGAAATGACCGAGATAATCCACTCGTTTGACGGCACGATCGATGAATTCATCGGCGACGGCATCTTGATCGTCTTCGGAGCACCGATCGCTCACGAAGACGATGCCCTGAGAGCCGTGGGCTGCGCTGTCGCCATGCAGCTCGGAATGGGTGACGTGAACGCCCAGTTGACGGAACGCGGCTTTCCGAGGCTCGAGATGGGCATCGGCATCAATACAGGTGAAGTCGTCGTCGGAAACATCGGGTCGCAGATGCGCGCGAAATACGGAGTCGTGGGCAGTCACGTGAACCTCACGAGCCGAATCGAGAGCTTCACGGTCGGCGGTCAGATTCTCGTGTCGGGTCGAACGCTCGATGAAGCGGGAGGAGTACTGAACGTGGGCCGTCGGCTGGAAGTCCCGATGAAGGGATTTGCCCATCCGGTTCCAATATTCGAGATTGTGGGTATTGGAGCGCCGTACAATCTTCACCTGCCGGTAGGCGGAAGCGAGCTGATAACGCTCGAATCTCCAGTGCCAATAACCTATGCGGCGCTGGACGGGAAGCACGTGTCGGATGAGAATCGTGATGGCGCGCTGGTTAAGATTTCGGACCGCGAAGCCCTCTTGGAGATACCCGACGGGCTCGACGAACTCGCCAATATCCGTTTGACCCTGGCGGGGTCGATCCTTACCATGCCTGAGAGCGATTACGTGGACGTCTATGCTAAAGTCACCGAGGTGACAGAGGAAGGAGTCCTCGTTCGATTCACCGCCGTACCGGGCGAGGCGGCAGCCGCGCTCGTCAAGTTGGTTGCAGAAGCGTAGTGAGCAAGTCCCGAATTTCGTTAAATTCCAGACCTCGGGAACGATCCGCACAAGAGGAATCCAATGGCCTCTACGCGGAGTACCCGTCTGAATCAAGTCACCCATTTTAATGAGTCTCGATACGTCTGGGCCAATACGCATCCTCGTCGTCGACGATGAGCCCGATCTGGAGTTGCTGATCCGACAGAAGTTCCGGCGCGAGATTCGTGATCGCGAGCTCGATTTCAGATTCGCGCCAGACGGATTGGAAGCCCTCGAGAAAGTGAACTCCGACGGAGGGCTCGACATCATTCTGTCCGACATCAACATGCCGCGGATGGACGGGCTCACGCTTCTGTCGCGACTCGCGGACATGGAGTTGACCTTGAAGACCGTCATCGTGTCGGCTTACGGCGATATGGAGAACATCCGTACCGCCATGAATCGCGGGGCCTTCGACTTCGTTACTAAGCCCATAAATTTCGAAGATTTACGTAAGACGGTCGATAAGACCTGGAAGGAAGTTTGTCTCATCAGAAGCGCGGAGAACTCGAGGAAACACCTCGCGCTGCTGCAACGGGAGTTGGATATCGCGAACCGCATTCAGCTGTCAACGCTTCCCTCGAATTTCCCCGCCTTCCCCGATCGATCAGAGTTTGATCTGTATGCTACGATGATCCCTGCCCAGGAGGTGGGCGGCGACTTCTACGACTTCTTCATGATCGACGAAGAGCAGCTGGGATTCGTGGTCGGTGACGTATCGGGAAAGGGCGTCGGCGCCGCAATGTTCATGGCAATCACCAAAACGCTCCTCAAGGCAACTGCGGTACAGGGAAACCCGGCCCAGTCTTGCGTCCGGCACGTGAACAAGGTTTTGTACCCTGAAAGCGTCCGTGGGCTGTTCGTGACGGCGTTCTACGGAATTCTCGACATCGAGACCGGCGTCGTCAATTACTGCAATGCGGGACACAACCATCCGTATGTCATTCGCAGCAACGGGGAGGTGGAAATAATCGAGCCGCCGAAGGGCCTGGCGCTTTGCCTGACCGACGACTTCCACTACAAGGCGGGCCAGATCAACCTCACGAAAGGGGATACGCTCTTCATGTACACCGACGGCGTCAATGAGGCGATCAATGCGACCCGCGAGGAGTTCGGCGTCGGCCGCATCGTCGAGTGCCTCAAGAACGAGGTCGGGTGCAGACCGGCCGAGGTGGTTCGAGACGTTTTCCGCGAGGTCGAGGCCTTCTCGGGGGGAATATCGCAGTCGGACGATATCACCATGCTCGCGCTTGAGTATCTCGGGTCGAAAAGGGAACCTGTCGAGATCGACGAGCAGGCCCTCATGGGCAACCTGACTGGCGACTGAGCCAGCTTCACCGGGCAGGCTCCTTGGTCGCTCGAACAGCGGTGGCAACTACCTCTCGAAGGGACCTCCCCCGGCTGCGCCCGGCTCCTGTTGAGTCATCCTACTTTGGTGGACAATGCCTTCCGCCGGGCTTAGCCGCCCCGGGAGGGGGACCGCCGCCTCGAGACTGACCCCCATTTGAGGGGGCGGGTACCGTTGCCATTCTTTGCGGCCTGAGTTTTCTGGGTCAACGAGTCTCGCTTGTACGGTACGTGCTCGCTCGCTCGGCGTAACGCCTGCAGGGGTGTTTAGCGTTTAGCGTTTCTAGTTTACCGTTTAGCGTCCCTACAGCCCTGTCCCGAAGATCCGATCTCCCGCGTCTCCCAGACCTGGACAGATGTAACCGTTACCGTTCAGACCTCGGTCGACCGTTGCGGCAAAGATCGAAACGTCGGGGTGATGACTGCACAGGTGGGCTACGCCCTCCGGAGCGGCCACGATGCACACGAACCGAAAGCGGCGACCTCCGAGCGCTTTCAGTGTGGTTAACGCCCCAGTCGCGCTTCCACCCGTAGCAAGCATGGGATCGGCAACGAAGATCCACGCGTTGTGCAATCCGCTCGGCACGTTCTTGTAGTAATCGACCGGCTGCAGCGTGCTTTCGTCACGGTACATGCCTAAATGGCCGACACGTGCCTCAGGGGCAAAACGGACGAATCCATCGACCATGCCGAGCCCTGCCCTGAGTATCGGCACG
>DATKEJ010000321.1:0-9742 GCA_035512315.1 Rhodothermales bacterium
GGCTTTACCGAAAGTGACTTAGGCGTCCTTTTGGAGCCGGAAACCATGGCGAAACGGTGCGTTCAGCTCAGAGCGAACCTTGCGCAGAGACAATTCCCATTCGACTCGTAACTGATCTCGTCGGCGAACTGATGGATCAGATACACGCCACGTCCGCCTTCTGCGAAAAGATTCTCTCTGGCCAGAGGATCAGGCAACTTCGATTCGTCAAACCCGGGGCCCTCGTCGGTAACCATCATCTCTACGAACTGATCGTTAACGGCGAGCACGAACGTCACGAGCTTCGATGGATTCAGCTCGTTGCCGTGCTCTATAGCATTCGTGATGGCCTCGCTTCCCACCAATCTCAACCGGTCGAGCATGTTGTCACCGAGGTCGTGGTCCTCCGCGAACAACTCGATGAAATCGATCGCGCGCTCAAGTTGGTCGAACGTACTCGGAATGATCAGTTTCCTGCTCTTCATTCTGGGACGTTTTTCGTTCTAGCGCACCACGGCCGTTTTTAGAATCACCGGTTCATGTCCGTCGGATTCGACGAGGACAATGTAAATACCCGACGGGACCAAATCGCCATTCATATCCCGCAAATCCCACGGCACGCCTCCATCGCCGTCCATCTCTTCGAGGAATCTTACGGGCTCACCCTGCGGGGAGAAAATCCCTATGCTCGCACGCCCTGGCAATCCCGCGATCATGATTCTCTGTGGATGCTCGGCAGCCCTGTACGGATTTGGAAATACGTAAGCCTCTCTGGTGCTCAAGGCTGCTGAGGCGAAGGTAGCAATGGTGCCTTCCGAAGCCAAATGCGAACCGTTGTCGGCGCGCAAATTCCGGACGATAATCGTGGTCTTCAAACCGGTCGGACCGAGGCTGCGATCGGTAACGCGAAGGAGCACCTCGTTCGGGGCACTCTCGCGGAACTCGGCCGACTCAACGCGTCCCGACGGCTGTACGACATAATTATCGACGTCGACAGCCGAAACGGGGTCCAACGGAAGATTGAAGACGAGAAGCGCCTCCGAATCCGACTCGGCGCGCCAGGAGGCAAGCACGAGCTCGTCTTCGCCGCCTGCTCTCGCCGGGAGGACGACATAGGAATCCGCGATCGGCGTACCCTCCGCGTCCCACAATTGATTCCAGCGGAGGGTGTCGCCCGCTGAAGGCTGACTTTCGAATCGAGCCAGAAGGCGGATGCCGCCTTCTCCAGTGAGTACGGACGCCGGGCTGCCTCCGGAACTGAGGGTGAACTGTGAGATCACAAAATCCTGCCGGAGAGGTTCACTGAAGAGCACGCTGAGGTACTCTTTCGACCACTCGGCACTCACCACGACGCCCGGGTTGTGCGGTCTCACGGTCTCGATTACCGAAAAAGCCGACCGGCCGTCGGGATAGTGACCCCTGAGGCGGTACCGAGCCTGCTCCGCCACCGCATCCAAGACGGAGTCGCCGGCGACGACGGCAACGCGATCGAACGCACCCAGATTCAGCGACCGAAATACCTCTACTGAATCGGCCGACGAGTCCCACCTCAGGAGAACGGTTTGCGCGTCGACGGCTCTCGCGGCGATCCAGCGTGGAGGCGGGACCCTCGTCCCGCTCGACGACCATTCGAACTTTCGAAGCTTCTGGTTGGCTCCGGCGGCAATGATCTCGGGCGTGCCGTTTCCGTCGAAGTCGCCGGTGACGAGACTAATTGAACGTATCCCGTCGACGACGAACGGAGAGGCAAGCGTCTCGCGGGCATACAGGATTTGCCAGCCTCCTTCCGCTCCGGGCCTGACGATGTAGATGTTCGGAGGGTGCGCGATCACGAGCTCGTCGGCGTTGTCACCGTCCAGGTCGACAGCGGCAACCGCGCCGTGATTGGAGAGGTTGCCCGAGACTACGAGGCTGTCCCGCAGTCGAAACGAATTCTCGCCTTCCGATTCGAAACGGTAGTAGATGCCGAGGGGAGCCTCGTACTCCCCGTCATCCCGAACCGACGGCCACGAGTGCACGAAGCCGACGAACTCACGGTTGCCGTCCCCGTCGAAGTCTCCTGCAGTAAGACGACTTCCTTGGTTGGTGAATCGGGAGGTTTGATACCACCAGATCGGCTCGACCGTGTTGTCTCCCGTCGCTTCATACACGATGAAGTCACCGTCGGCGTCGGTTACGACGAACTCGGCGAGCCCGTCTCCATCCAGATCCGTCAGCAAGGCCTCGGGCTCGGCGAAACCGTTGACTTCGCTTCCGAGCAGATCCGAGTTTCCCTCGGACGGGTCGGTCGGATTCTCCAGCCGGAACGCCTCGGCGAATTGCGTGCCGTCCCACTCCAGGAAGCGCCACGCCTTCCTGTTGTGGACGATGACCTCTCCCCTGCCGTCTCCATCCATGTCGCCGAGGAGCGCTGCCCATGCCGCAGTGTCGGCAGAGGGGTTGCGAAGCCCCGCCGTATCGAGGAATACCAGTTCCGCCGATCGCCCATTTTCGCTGAACTCGATGACCTGCGCGACGGCCGAAACCTGTAGAAGGAGCTCCGGATTCCCGTCCCCGTCGATATCGCCTGTATCCCTGGGAAACGCGTTCGCAATGATCTCAATCGTGGGCTCGAAATCGAAGCCCGCCCATTCGTACGCTATCACCGTGTCGCCGAGCCACCCATCCTGGTATCGATTCAGCACGATCTCGGGTATCCCGTTGCGGTCCAGGTCTGCGGCTTTCGGCAAAAGGAATCCGGCGGGTGTATTCAGTACGTCGTCGGTTACGTAGCCAGGGGTAGGTTGCCTGGGAATGTTCACTGAGAACGATCGAGTGGCCGTCGCGAGTCCGGCTACATTCGTCACCTCAACGTGAAAGACAGCCGGTCCGCCGCGTCCAGACTCGTCGATCCATTTAAGGTCGCGACTGTGGCGCAATGCGATTCGATCGGAGCGTCTCCGCTCCTCCACTCCATCTTTCTGAACGACAAGTTCGGCCTGGGCTAGATCGTCGGACTCGATCTCGACCTGCACTCCGATTCGGCCCTCGATCAAGGCAACGTCCGCTACCACGACGGTCACTTCAGGCGGGGAGCGATCGAGAATTACGCGCCGGCGATCCTCGATCGTACGGCCGTCCTTGAGGATGACCTGTAAACGGAGAAGGTAGGCGCCTTCCCCCAACGAGGAGGCATCCCATTCTGCGAGCAGACCATTCTTGATCTGCGATGATGAGGGACCGGAAATGCGTGTCCAGACCGGATCCTCGCCCGGGGTTTCCACCGCGTACGAAACCGAATACTCTTGAAAGAGAGAAGTCAGGACGGTGCCCCGGATCTCGAGTATCCCGCCCTGAAATCCGGACTGGTGCAATGGATGCGTGATCGTGACCGAAGCCGGATACGGCAAATCGAGGGCCGCCGCAGCGTCGACTCGGCCCGCGGCCGTTTCATGATCCCATCCCGGCGGGCCCAGATCCACCGCCGTGCTCGTCAAGATGGCCTTTATGGATGCGGGACTGAGGTCGCGATCGATGGATCGAAGCAAGGCGACCACGCCCGCGATCTGCGGGGCTGAGACCGACGAGCCGGATCGGTACCCGTACAGGAGGCTGTCAGCTAACTGTGCCACAGGCATTTCCGAAGGAGGAGGAAGCGTCGTAGTGTAGACAAACGACCCCGGCGCTCCCACGTCGATTCCCGTGCCGTACGAGGCCCTCGATCCGCGACGCGAGCCGTCCTGGTCGAGCCAGAGCGCGCCGATCACCTCGGGGTAGTCTGACGGATAGTGAGGAGCGTCGGTGCCGCTGTTTCCGCCGGACGCCACGATGGTAGTTCCGAGCGAGGTCGCGTACCGAATGGCCTCGGCCATGAGCGGAGAGTAGTACGTGTCGCCGAACGACAGGTTGACGACGTCGATCCCCTGTTCAGCCGCGTAAACGATGGCAGCCGAGACGTCGTCGTCCTCGCCCAGTCCGTCGACGCCGAATGCCCGAAGGGGCACGATCCGCGCGCCGGGCGCGACGCCCGCGACACCCTCGCTATTGTTGAGCGCTGCTCCCGCGACGCCTGCGACGAGCGTCCCGTGTCCAAGGCCGAGTCGATTCGGAAGCCCGGGCGCCAGCCGATCCTCCGACGGATCGGGATCGCGAACCCGGTAATCGCCCGGGTCCACGGCGTCCGGCCGGTCGACGAAGTCGTAACCGATTACGTCGTCGATGTACCCGTTGCCGTCGTCGTCTATACCGTTCAAATCCGAGAGATCGAATATCCCATTTCCATTCAGGTCCTCACCAGGATTGATCCAAAACTGCCCGACTAAATCGGGATGCTCCAGGAATACCCCCGTGTCGATGATGCCTATCCGTACATCCTCGTGCCCCGTTGTAACGGCCCAAGCCTCAATTGCCCGTATCCTGTGCAGATGGCCGAGACTGTCGAAATGGGTGTCGTTATACGTGTCGTATGTGTCGTCAACGGCATCGATTGTGTAGCGATGATTTGGAATCGCCCATTCGACGGATGCGCTGGCCGTCCACACAGCAAGAGTCGACCGAAATGCGGCGGAATCGCGCGCAGTCAAGACGTAGATGTCGCCCAGGGCATGCTTCCCCGCCGAGCCGCTACGGGGCGCTAAAGCGGATGCAGCGTTGATTATGCTGCCGAAGTAGTCGACCTTGGCGGTGACTTGCTCCCCTCGGACAAGCAGTTCGATCTGCGGAGCGAGAGAATCAGGGTCCTGTGCACGAAGCTTGACGATCAGATCCGCTTGGGCCGCAGCGCCTGACGCCCATCCAAGCAGGACGCAGCCGATTAGTGCAACCGCCTTGTGAACGAAACTCATGAAATGACGTCGGCAGGAAGCGTTGAATGCAGCACTTTAGCCAGTCGGCCGGCCAGGCGCGATTGGTCGAAGGTTGCAGCATACTCCTCGTCGTGGGCAGGGAGAGACTTCGTACGCCAACGTTCGTAGAGGGATTCAAGTACGGCGGAGATTGCTTCTGGGTCATCCGGCGGTGCTAGGTCGTAGGCGCCGTAGCGTTCCAGCATCTCACTGGCGGCCCCGTCGGGAACGAGCCCGAGAATCGGCTTGCGCGCTCCGATGTATTCGCAGAGTTTGCCGGTAGAGATGGACTCGTTACCCGGGCGTTTTCCTACCGTCATCCACAGGATGTCTGCATTGAAGAGTCGCGCGACCGATTCCCGATGCGGCAAGTACCCGCGGTATTCGACGACGTCTTCCACCTTGAGTTGCTTGACGAGCGACAGCGCTTTGTCCGACAGGTGACCGACAAACTCGGCTACCCACTGGCCCCTCAGTGCCGGACGGCGGTTCATCAATAGGGCCAGGGCGCGCAGGAACGGTTCCGGGCTCTGCGCATCATAGAAGACGCCGGTGTAAGTAATGCGGAGCTTCCCGTCGGTTCGAACCGGTGGGGTTCGCGGGAAATCTGCCGGGTCGTACCCGTGAGGAATCATCGAGACCTTGTGATAACCCGCATGCCCCAGGTTTCGGACGATAAGCTGGTCGTAGATGCGACGGTTCACTACGGTGACGGCCGCGCTCTCTTCGATGAGCCTGGACTCGAGCTTCACATGCCGGCCTCGGTGCCAACGCGTCAGGTAGAAATGCCTGGGGTTGCCAACCCAATCATCGCGGAAGTCCGCGATGAGCGGTAGATCGGCCAGTGCAGCGAGTTTCATTCCTACCAGGTGCGACGTGTAGGGGGGCGCGGTAGAGAAGATCGCGTGATACTCTCCAGACTTGAGAATCTCCCTGGCCTTTTTCTCGGCAGACCGTCGCCATCCGATCTTGTTGTCGGGGATGAAGAGCGACTGTGAGATCGCCGAGGCGAATCTGCGACGACCTTCTGGCGGGAATGCGATTTTCTTCTTCCTTCCGAAAATCCGTGTCGGATCCATGGACGATACGCGATGGACCTCCACGCCGAGGCCGGCCAACTCCTCCGACAGCGAGTCGTCGAACTCGAAATAACCTCTAGGTTCCACGGTGAGCACCGTCGGCTGCCAGCCGTGCTGCGGCAGGTACTTGACAAACTTGAGCGGGCGCTGAACGCCGCTCAAGGCCATCGGCGGGAAATAGTAGGCGATTACAAGGACCCTGAAAACGGGCGTCGTGTCGAAGCTGATTCCGTTCCCCACAGTGATACTCGAAGTTCAGAGCAGAATAAGATTTGTCGGCGATTGTGGCAGCGCAATGCAATCGCCAGGCCGTAAGATCACCGCGTTTTCAATGCGCACGCCAAATCGCCCCGGAATATAAACCCCCGGCTCAATGGTGACGACGGCGCGATCAGGAAGTATTTCGTCATTGGCTGCAGCCAGCCTGGGTGACTCGTGCAACCGGAGACCGAGTCCGTGGCCCAGGCCGTGGGAAAAGGCGCCTCCGAGCCCCGCTTCCTCGATTAGACCTCTGGCTATCCCGTCGAGGTCGCAAGCTTTGATCCCCGAGCGAGCGGCGCCCTGGGCCGCCTCCTGGGCTCTCCTTACGGCCGAATAGGCCTCGAGTGCGTCAGACTCGGGCCTTCCCAGCCCTACGGTGCGGGTCATGTCCGACGCATAGCCCTCGACGAAACACCCGAAGTCGAGCACGACCAAATCGCCGTTTGCGAACCGACGATCGGTTGGCTGCGCGTGAGGAAGAGCGCCGTTCGGGCCCGAAGCCACGATCGGCTCGAACGACATGGCTTCCGCCCCTCGCTTCAGGTGACGGTATACGATCTCGGCCGCGAGCTCCCGTTCGGAGACACCCGGCTCGATCAAGGAAAGGATCTCTTCGAATACGCCGTCCGAGATCTCTTGCGCACGTCGCATCCGTCGAATCTCGTCGTCCGACTTTACTGCAGTGAGCGGCGAGAGCAGAAAGTCGTAAGAGCGCACCTGAGGCTCATTCGGCCATGACTGCACACGGCGGAATTCGGCAACCGACATGCGACCACCGTCGACCGCGATCGATGAGAGCGACGAAGCGGTCGGATGCCTCCCGACCGCTGCAAGCAGGTCCCCGGAGTAGATCTCGACCGTTGTGCCGTCGACCTCCAAAGGAGCCTGCTCGGCGTACCTGCTGTCCGTGAAAAGCGTTGCCTCCGTCTCGCAGATGAGGACTGCGCCGCTCGATCCGCTGAACCCGCACGCCCACCGAACATCCTCACGCGCTGTCAGAAGAAGGGCCTCGTCTCCCGTCCCTTTGATGAGCGAGCGGATGGACTGAAGCCGTTCAACGGACATCGGGTTTCCGGCGGCGCAGGAAATGGTGGTCAGCTGCGGACGCTGTAGTTCGGTGACTCTTTCGTGATGGTTACGTCGTGGGGGTGACTCTCACGCACACCCGAACCGGTCACGCGCACGAACCGGCTCGTGGTTCGCAGGCTGTCGATGTCGGGGCAGCCACAATAACCCATCGCCGCCCTCAGGCCTCCCATCATCTGATATACGACTTCCGACAGGCTCCCCTTGAAAGGCACCCGGCCCTCGATCCCCTCCGGTACGAGTTTGCTGATGTCGTCCTCGGCGTCCTGGAAGTAGCGATCCTTGCTTCCATCGGTCATAGCGCCGATTGAACCCATCCCCCGGTAGCTCTTGAACTTGCGGCCTTCGTAGAGGATTGTTTCGCCTGGACTTTCGTCGACGCCCGCGAAAAGTGATCCGATCATGACGGAATGGGCGCCCGCGGCGAGCGCCTTCGCGATGTCGCCCGTCTGCTTGATACCTCCATCCGCGATGACGGGGAGATGATGGAGCTCAGCGGCGCGAGCACACTCCGAAACAGCGGTAAACTGAGGCACGCCCACGCCCGCTACGACTCGCGTCGTACATATCGAACCGGGCCCGATCCCAACCTTTACGGCGTCGGCACCGGCGGAAATAAGATCGAGAGTGCCCTCGTAGGTCGCGACGTTGCCGGCAATCAGCTCAACGTTGGAATACTGCACCTTGATTCGATCGACCATGTTGATCACACCGAGCGACTGGCCGTGCGCCGTGTCGACGACAATGACATCGACCCCGGCCGCGACGAGCGCTCCGACCCGATCGAGCGTGTCAGACGCGATCCCGACAGCCGCGCCTACGCGAAGCCGGCCGTGTTCGTCCTTGCAGGCATGCGGAAACTGCGTCCTCTTCTGGATGTCCTTGAACGTGATCAGGCCCTTCAGACGTCCATCCGCATCAACAACCGGCAGCTTCTCGATTCTGTGCTTCTGCAGGATCTGTTCCGCCTCCTTTAACGTCGTGCCAAGAGGCGTTGTAATCAACCCGTCCGACGTCATGACTTCCCTGAGCTTTCTTCGGACATCGGGATTGAATCTCAGATCGCGATTTGTGACGATCCCGACCAGGCGCTGCTCATCGTCGACAATGGGTATCCCGCCGATCGAGAATCGCTGCATCAACGTAAGCGCCGAAGATACAGTGTCGTCGGCACCGAGGGTGATCGGATCGATAATCATGCCACTCTCGGATCGCTTGACGCGCGTAACCTCGGCAGCCTGCTTTTCGGTCGTCATGTTCTTGTGCAGAATGCCGATGCCGCCCTCTCGCGCAAGCGCGATCGCCATGTTCGACTCCGTGACGGTGTCCATGGCGGCAGCAAGGACGGGAATATTAAGCGTGATGTTGCGGGAGAGACGCGAGGTCAGCGTTACCTCGCGCGGCATAACTTCGGATCGGTTCGGCACAAGAAGGACGTCGTCGTAGGTCAAACCGTCGTAGATAATTCGGTCGGACATGGCAGCCGTAGAGAGTGTTTCTAAGCGTGTATGCATGGAATAATGATAACGTTCCGTCGATTTCTCAAAGCCTCACCAGTCTTCGCAAGCTGCGAACCTCATCCGGCCGGAGCCGTCGCCACTTGCCCCGTCGCAAGCCCTGAAGATCCAAACCGGCGAACCGAATCCGGTCGAGGGACACGGCTTCATGACCGATCGCCTCGATCATGCGGCGCACCTGATGGTTCCTGCCCTCATGGATTTGAACTGCGATTGTCTTCTTGTCGTCGTCACTAACGAAACCCGCTCTTTGTGCGGAAGCCGGGCCGTCGTCGAGCTCGACTCCAGCCACTAGTTGATCCAACTCCGCCGGGCTTACTGCTCGTGTCGTTCGAACGACGTAGATCTTCGAGACGGTCCACCGAGGGTGCATCAGGCGATGCGCAAGGTCTCCGTCATTGGTGATCAGGAGTGCGCCCGTCGTGTCCCGATCGAGGCGTCCGACGGGGAACATGCCCTTTCCCTCCAGGACATGACCCCCGACCAGGTCCATGACGGTTCGGCGGTCTTTCTCATCGGAGACGGTAGTTATGGTGTCGCGGGGCTTGTTGAGGAGAATATAGACCGGCTCCTCGATGTACAGCCGGCTTCCGCCGACCTCGACCTTGTCGTCTTTATTTACCTGCGTGCCGAGTTCCATTACGACGACGTCGTTGACCTTCACTCGTCCTTCGCGTATCAGTTCATCGGCCTGACGACGCGAGCATACCCCTGAGCGCGCAATAAAGCGGTTGAGGCGCACCGGAAACGACAGCTCCGCCGCCCCAGGGCCCTCCTTGGGGCGCTTAGGTCTTCGATTCGCTTTGTTCGTCATGGCCGGTCGGTTCTCTCTCGATCTCCTGCTCGTCCTCGAGCCGGTTTATGCCGCTCATCGATCCCAACTCTCCTTCCGCAAACAGTTCCTCGGCCTCACGTAGCTGCGGCAGGTCCTCCAGCGACCTGATGCCGAACTCCTCGAGGAAGCGCGCAGTCGTCGTGAACACGAGTGGTCGCCCAA
>DATKEJ010000322.1:0-6952 GCA_035512315.1 Rhodothermales bacterium
GTAAGATTATCGCCGAAGAGATGAGCAGGGCCCGCGGCAAATCATACCCGATGGCCCTCGCGCTGGTCTGTCTCGACAAGGGCGACGAAATCTCCCGTTCCGACGAGGTCACGGTCTATCAGGTCGAAGAGTGGATGCGACGGTGCCTCGAGCAGATTACGCCCGACGGCCGAATCGAATATCTCGGGGAACTGGGCTACGGCATCATCCAGCTCCGAGACGTGAGCGACGTGGAGGGCTGGGTGCGACGCGCCCAGCAGATCTTCAGGAGTGAACACGGCCCTGTCGACGCGCACCCAATCGTCGGCGTTGCGATGCTCTCTGAAGGCCACAGAGACCCCGAGGACTTGCAGGCAGACGCCGTCAGAGCGCTCAGGGCGGCCTACGAGACGGGAGACAGTACGATCCTCGTTGGATGACGTGCACCTTGCACCCTGCACCTTGCAATCATACCTTACTGCCAGTTCTTTGCGCTTGCCTGCCGGTTCCCGAATGAGTTCGGGACGAAGAGGGAATTCGGTGCCCCGAACGAGTTTTGGGAAGCCCGAGACTGTACCCGCATCTGTAGGCTGCACGGATTGTAAGCGAGGATCTTCCGCGTCACTGTCCCTGAAAGATGGATGGGAAGGCGTTGAAGTGAGCATGCAATTGAGGCGAATCGCCATGCAGCGAGTCAGAAGACCTGCCGACAGACATCCAGCCAATCCGCCTCCGGGTCAGGGGTCTGCGGCTACACGATCTGACGGGTCTGTTTTCAATCCCCACCAACTTTTGATACCGGACCCGACAGTCGAAAGCCTGGATCCCACATTGAGGTTCAGGCTTTCACATGTTTCATCTTCACAGGTCCACTCTCTGTCTTTTCGCGCTCTGTGCCGCCGCTCCGGCGATCGCACAGGTGAGAACGGATACGACGATCGCGCTCCCGGAGGCGACGATCACCGCCGATCGTTATAGGAGTTCCAATGCCGCATCCTTGACGCGCATCACGTCGATCGCAGTCGAGAATGCCAATCCGCAGCAGAACCGATCAGTCGCGGACCTACTCGATACATCGACCGGAATCTACGTCCGGCGATACGGGTCCTCCGGCTCAGCCGGCATTGCGTTCAGGGGCACCGATCCGAATCAGACCGAGATTCTGCTCGACGGCCTCCGAATCACTGATCCACAGTCGGGACAGGTAGACCTGTCGCTCATCCCAGTCGTCCTCCTCCAGTCAGTCGAGATTCTGCACGGCCCGGGCTCCTCGTCCGAATACTCTGGAGGGCTTGGGGGAACGGTAAAGCTCCACACACTTCGCACAGACCAAGCCGGGCGCGGCCGGCTGCGCGCTTCGTCGGGAGCCTACGGAAGCCGCAATGTTAGTGCGTTGGCCAGCGGCGGGTCAGGTGGTATCTCCGGACTGATTGCTGTCGAATACACACAGGAGGATGGAGATTTCCCTTACGTGAACAATGCGCTCGAGCCTCCCGAAACGACCAGGAGAGGCGGAGCGGACATGGAGGCGACCTCGATCTTCGGAAAGGCGGGTGTTGCGGGGTCTACGCATCGCGCCACGGTTTCCGCCTGGATGAACAGAGTCGAGAGAGGTCTGCCGGGCCCCGGCAACGCTTCGCCGGTGCCATCCCGACAGGAGGATGAACACCTCCGCACCTGGATCAACACGAATCACGTGTTTCCGGCCGTGATCGTGTCAACGGACTGGTCCATTCAGACTTCGGAACTACGGTATACGAACGAGGATGCGGCGACCGACGACCGAACGCGCACGACGTCGTTGGAAGCCCGTGCGGATGCAAATATCCCGATTGGACGGGCGGGAATCCTTCAAACCGGGGCAGACTGGGTCAGGCACTCAAGCACCGCCGTCGAAGAAAACCGCCTCTCTGCGTTTGGATCCGTGGCCGGCGAGACACCGGTGCTTCTGCTTGAGGCTTCGGTTCGGGCCGAGACTTGGTCAACCGAGTCCGGCACCCGCAGCCAGCTGGTGCCGCGCGCTGGTGTTAACATCAAACGGTTCCTGCATCATACCCTTCGGCTCAAGACGAGTGCCGGACGGAGCTGGACCGTGCCGTCCCTCATCGACCGTTACTGGATTCCAGGCGGTAACCCCAATCTCCAGCCTGAGCATGGATGGAGCGGCGACGTCGGTCTCCACTTCGGATCCGACCACGTCGAACTCGAGATTACAGGATTCTCGGCCACCCTCAAGGACCGGATTGTGTGGATACCGAGCCTGGTGGGCTCGGGCGTGCAGGTGTGGAGGGCTACAAACGTCGGTAAGGTGAACACGTACGGACTCGAAACGTCCGCAGCGGTTGAAGCCGCGCTTGGTGACGAGGTTGTCGTGAAGGGAGGGTTGTCCGTTGCGTACACCGAAGCGAGAGACCGCTCCGATCCGGCCGCAGCATCCTATGGACACCAGGTCAAATACACGCCGCGAACGGTCGTACACGCCTCCGCCGGTCTGGAGATCGGACGATTCGATCTCGGCGTAACGGGCCATTTGGTCGGAAGACGATACATCACCACCGACGAGACATCGAGTCTGCCCAGCTACGTGGTCATGGACGGCCGCGCATCGTACGAAATGGGGGTCGGTCCGCTTTCGGCGACCCTGTCGCTTACGGCCGAGAACCTACTGGACCAGTCGTACTCGACAATTCGATTCTATCCGATGCCGCCTCGGCACTTCGGTTTTGGTCTCAATTTTGAATGGAGGAAATCCAAATGATCGATCACGCGGCCGGAAAGGCCGAAATCCTTGCTCTCGCGCTCCTTGCCCTGACAATGTCGGGATGTGACTTGTTCGGCGACGATGACGAGGAGCCGGTCATAACAACGCAGTCTGTCGTGGTAGCCAATGGCGGCAACTTCGGCGATCAGAACGGATATCTCAGTTTCTACGATCCGGAGTCGGGGGCCGTTGACGGCTCAGACGATCTGGGTGGATTCGCGCACGCGGTCGCCATCCGCCAAGGAGAGATATTCGTGCTGTTGAACACCTTTACGACCGGCCGAATCAGTATCGTCGATGCAGCCACCGGCTCGGTACTTCGGCAGGTCCAGGGGCTGCCCGGTCCTCGCGGCATTGCGTTCATTGACGACGCGAGGGCTATGGTTTCCAATCTGAGTCCATTCGGAGAAACCGGGCCGCAGCCGGCCGAGGTGTCGGTGTTCAATTCTCTGAGCGGAGTAGTCGAAGAGGAGTCGATTCAAGTCGGAATCTATCCGGAGGGCCTGGTCGAGCACGGGGGGCGTGTCTTCGTGGCCAACAGCGGTAATCTGGGTGACGGAACGACGCTCACGATCATCAACGTCGCCACAACGGAACCGGCCGGAGCGATCGATCTTGGATGCGACGGGCCGAACGAGATCTTCGTGGACGGCGAGGGCGAACTCGTCGTCGTATGCGAGGGGAAGGTCGTATATAACGATGATTTCACTCAGATAATCGAACAGACTGTCGGCCAGATCGTCGTCGTGAATCCGTCCACCGAGACCGTCGCCTCGAGAACCGTTCTCACGACCCAGGCCGGGTCCGAAAATGGGTCGCAGAGCGCGTATCTGGACGGTATCACCGGCGAGCTCTACGTCATCGACTCGTCCTCCGGCAGCATTTACCGGTACAACACCGTCACGAACACCATGGCCGCAACACTGCAGGCTCCCGACTCCGTGGATCTCGTGGGTCTCGCGGCCGTGGCATACGACGGACTGACCGCAAAGCTCTACATAGCACGGCTCGCACGGGGGGCGGGAGGCTTCCCGGATTTCTCGGCATCGGGAGCCGTCGTAGTGCTCGATCGATCGGGGAATCAGATCGATCGCTTCACCGTCGGACCCGCACCGTCGCACATCGAGTTTCTCCGGGCCGCTGAGTGAACCCACTCTACAAAACGTACTTGAGCAGCACGAAGCCCGCAATCAGCAGAACCAGGAACGCGACCGCGAGGATCTCGAGGTACTTGTCGATGAACCGTTTGATCGGAGCGCCAAAGAAGTGAAACAATGCGGCGACCAGGAAGAACCGCCCCGCACGGCTAATCACAGATGCGACCAGGAAGACGGGGAGCGAGATGTCGAAGACCCCCGCCGTAATCGTAAACACCTTGTAAGGCAGCGGGGTGAAGCCCGCGGCGAAGACGGCAAGGAAGTCGTACTCACGGTAAAGCACCTGAACGCTCTCGAACGTCGACTCGGTGAACCCCGGGATGACGTCCAGGAAGAAAACGGCCAACCGGCTGAACTGACCCGCGCCGTCATACCAGAGAAACGACCCAATCTGATATCCGACGAATCCTCCGAGAACCGAGCCCGTCGTGCAGATCGCGGCGAAACGGAAGGATTTGCGAGGCAGGCTCACGCAAAGCGCGATGAGAAGCACGTCGACAGGTATTGGAAAGAAAATTGACTCTGCAACGGCCATCAGGAACAGCGTCCACGCGGCGTTGCGGCCGTCCGCAAGGCCCTCGACCCAGGCCTGAAGCCGCCGCATGAGAACGAACGGGTTCAAGGACGAGCTACGGTCGACCAGATCGGACGGGGCTTGAGGGTCGCTCACGCTGCGCTACTGGACGTTTGAGCGGACGACGTCGGGGTCCGGCGTATGACCCGTGTCGGCGCCGACGAAAGGCACGAAACTGAAACGTCCAAGGCGTTCCTCGACGACCGAGTCCGGTCCGGTCCGGGTGATTCTGATCATTGTCTGATCTGCCGACTCGCCGACCGGAATGATCAGGCGGCCTGCGGGAGCGTCTCCGGTGGGCGCTCTCAGCTGATCGATCAAAGGGACGGGAATTCGGGCGGCTCCGGCGGTTGCGAGGATGCCGTCGAACGGGGCGAACGCGGGCCAGCCCTCCGCACCGTCGCCGACTTTCGAAATCACGCGATATCCCAGGGTTCGGAAGTGCTCACGGGCACGCTGAAGCAGCTGTTCGTGCCGCTCGACAGTGTACACGCGAACACCCATTTCGACGAGGATCGCAGCCTGGTATCCGCTCCCGGTACCGATTTCGAGGACGCAGTCACCGGGCTGAGGATCAAGGCTCGCAGTCTGAAAGGCGACGGTATAGGGCTGCGAGATCGTCTGACCCAGACCGATCGGAAGGGCCTCATCGTTGTATGCCAGCCTTCGAAGGGCGTGATCCACAAAGATGTGACGGGGGACGTTCGCAATAGCGCGAAGCACCTTGTCGTTGTCGATGCCTTTGTCCCGCAGCGTCTCGACCAGTCGCCGTGCGCGTTTCTTGTATGTGCGATCGCTCTCAAGCATCTACTGCCGCAAGAGAAGGGCTCGACGGTGACTGAGGGGAGAACGCCGTCGCCAGCCTCTGCCGAAGCTCAGACTCGGTCAGGTTCGGCGTCAAGGTTCCTTTCTCCGCCACTGAAATACTCCCTCGTTCTTCTGATACAACAAGCACGAACGCATCCGTTTGCTCGCTGATCCCGACAGCCGCACGATGTCGCAGACCCAGATGGGGACTCAACCGTTTGCTCTCCGAAACCGGCAAAATACAGCGCGCCGCTGCGATCTGACCTGACTGAATAATGACCGCTCCGTCGTGCAGCGGACTTTTCGGATGAAATATCGACGACAGGAGCTCTTGACTCACTCTCGAATCGAGAATCGTGCCCGTTTCGATAAAAGCACGCAGCCCGCTCGTGCGCTCGAAAACGATCAAGGCCCCGATGCGGTCTCTGCTGAAAGCCGCGGCCGCTTTGATTACCTGGTCGGAGGCTCTCCCCTGCTCCGGCGACGTCAGCAGGCGGCTGATAAGCGGAACCTGCCCGAAAACGAGTGAAAGTGCCCGCCGAATCTCCGGCTGGAAGAGGATGATGATCGCCAGAACGAACACTTCCCCGATCGTACTGAAAAGCGAGCGAAGAACCCTCATGTTCATCGCCGTGACGATGTTGTCGAGTATGACGAGCGCCAGGAGGCCGAGCAGCACCTGCATCCCGATCGTCCCGCGCATCATGCGATAGAGCTGATACAGGATGAACGAAACGATCGCCACCTCAACAACGTCGCTTAGGCGAATCGGGACGAAGAAGAAGCTCAGCGCCATCGTCATGAGGGCACCTCGAGGACTTGACTTGATGCCGCGCGGAGAGCGTCGACCATTCGGGCGACGTCCCGCGTCGCAGCGACGTCGTGGCTGCGGACGATCGATGCCCCGTTCATGATCGCGACGGCTGCCGCCGCAAGGGATCCGTACAGACGTTCTTCGACGGGAACCGGATCTTCGGTGCTCGACAGTACCGATCCGATCGAGCTCTTGCGCGAAATACCGACAAGTATCGGCCGGTTGAGAGTCTTGAAGGCCTCAAGACGGGCAATCAATGCCAGATTGTCGGCAACCCTCTTTCCAAAGCCGAATCCGGGATCGATGACGACGTCTTGCACGCCGTGCTCTTCCGCCACTGCGATCGATTGGCGGAGAGCACCGATTACGGTAGCCACGACGTCGTCGTAGGCGAAGTTGTGCGGCATGGCGCCGGGCTCACCGACGCTGTGCATCACGACCAGCGGCGCCGAGTTTTCAGCGGCCACTGCGGCAACGCGACGATCATGGCGGAGGCCCGTGACGTCGTTAATGATGTGGGCCCCGGCTTCGAGGGCTTTCTCGGCAACCTCCGATTTGTAGGTGTCGATCGAAATGACGAGGTCGGGGTACGCGGCTGCTGCCTTCCGAATCACCGGAACGACACGGTTGATCTCCTCCCGAACGTCCACAGGATCCGCTCCGCGGCCGTAAGTTCGTCCCCGCGGGCGGGTTGACTCTCCACCCACGTCGATGATGTCGACGCCCTCCGTCACCATCTCGTCCACCCGCCGCAAGGCATCGTCGGCGGCTAGATACCGCCCCCCGTCAGCAAAACTGTCCGGCGTGACGTTGAGTATCCCCATGATGAGTGTCCGGGCGCCCGGGCGACAATCGAGAGT
>DATKEJ010000323.1:0-2981 GCA_035512315.1 Rhodothermales bacterium
GCCTTTGTCTTCTGAGCACTTGTCGCACGCCCGCCGGCGCGGCCGAGTTCGGACATCCACTGACTGGACCCGAGAACTCCGCGAAATAGCTCCGGTACGCTGACATCCGCATCAACGCTGTCCCAACGGAGCGCCATTCCATGTCCCCGCACGCGCCCATCCTTCAACTGAGAAACAGTCGCGTGTTGTAGACCCTCGACGTTCTTTGCCGGAACGTTGATGGCCATGCCGTTGGTCAGTTCCACGTCGATGCGTCGGGTGCGCACATTGTAGCGAACCGTCGTCGCCCTGGGCACGTCCCCTTTTCCGCGGAAGACGGCCTGCTCATAATCTCTATCGAAGTCTCGTCCCATCAATTATCCTCCAGCCAACACGGAGTCTCTATGTTCTCGACACCTACGCGCAGAGCCCGCCCCACGCCTGGTTCCCCTGTGCCATTGACGTTTTTAGAGCTCCTGCGATCTACGCTTATGTCCAGAATGGCCATATTATGCAGGTCGCCGTTCTTGCGCAGGCCGGATGTCACGTGCTCCTTCGTGATCATGAGCCTACCCCCGGAGCCGCAGCAGGGGTCGTAGACGGTGGAAACGACGCCCTTTCGGCGGATGCGATGCTCGTCACCCGCAAGCATGAGGTCGGCCATCAGGTGCACCACGTCGCGCGGCGTGAAGTGCTCGCCGGGGTTCTCGTTGAGCGCCTCGTTGAACTTGCGAATCAGCTCCTCAAAAATCGTCCCCATCGTCGGGTTGTCCACCTTCTCCGGGTGCAGGTCGACGTTCTTGAAGCGCTCGAGGACTTTAAAGAGGAGGCCCGATTCGTCCAACTTCGAGATGGTGTTGTTGAAATCGAAGCGCTCGAGCACCTCGCGCATGTTCGGGCTGAAGCCGGCGATGTAGTTCCGCAGATTCGCGGCGAGATGCGGCGCATCGGCGAGGAGCTTGTCAAAGTCGTAGCGCGACGTGTTGTAGAAGGCGTATCCGGAGGCTCGGCGAAGCTGCGCGTCGAGATCCTGAAGCCCGCGGTCCCGCAGCTCGGCCTGGCGTCGTAGTACCTTCTCCTTAGTCGGCGCGAGTACGCAGTCGAGGCGCCGCAGCACGGTGAGCGGGAGGATGACGTCCTGGTACTTGCCGCGCTTGAACGTGTCGCGGATCAAATCCGCAACACCCCAGAGAAAGCTGACGATTTCGCTGTGGTTCACCGCGTATAAAACAAGAGGTCCCTGCTGGTCGACATAACTCGAGAAGCCATAAGGCAGGGATGCATTACATGATGCAAAGTACTCCAGTTCGTTGTCAGCCGCGAGGAGGATGAATCAGTACTCACAGGTAGAAAATGCCAATCTCTATTCGTGGTAGAACCGAATCATCTCTCGTTCGACGATCTCCTTGTTGGCGAGCTGCGTCATCACAAGTAGCGGTGAAACGTCGTAGCGGTCTGCGATCTTCTCAATGCGCTCATCCGGAATATTCTCTTGCATACTTCTTGTCCAATTGCCAATCGACGCACGTACTTCATCGAATGGGCACAGCAACTCCGCAGCAAAAGCACGCTGGAATTTCTGCCGAGCCGTGTGCGCATCGGTGACAGGCAATACAACGTCGCCGAACGAGTCGTTCTCGGGCTCCCATCGAAGTCGCCACCAATTCTCTGCAAGCCAGTATGCGAAGTGGTACGCAGAGGCACGAACACCCGACCGGACTGTCCTTGCTCTTGTATCCTGCAGCTCAGTGAGCACCACCCCGTCGACGATCAGAGAGATCTCGGCCCATGTCGCTTCATCCAACGACGTATCGTCCTTACCGAGCCAGTCAAACTCTATCCTAAAATCACCGCTCATGAACCATTCCATCGTTTCCGGACCTCGGACGCAAGCGGATCCGTGGACGCCATGGGATATCCGTGATAGGTTCCATCCGTGGAATCAACTCGCGCTTCGACAGGTATCCCGTTCTCAGTCACAGCCCAAATGTTCAACGGGAATCCAGCTCGCTCCCTTTCAGAGACGAGGCCCCTGTTTATGGCCTCCTCAAGTAGCTGCTGCGCTTCCGATTTCTCCGTGATTTCCGCTCCTTCACAAAGCGTTTTGTCAGGCCTCGGTGCAGCAGGTGGCGTCAGGCCAAAATCTCCTGGATGCCGTTTGTGGTGCGGATGACCGCGGTAGGTCACGCGTTTGACCAACTCTCGCCGGAGATCCTCGCTGATGCTTTCGGCAAATCGGCGCTTACGATTATGTTTTTTCTTGCTGGAAGGCACACAAGTCGAGAGAGGATCGTGTGAGAGGTGAGACCTCTCATCTGTTACGAAATGCCCGCCTCCTCCCGCACCGGGGCGCCGACGAACGACAGCCAGCCGTAGGGATCGCGTCCGCTCTTGACCACTTGGAAGAAGGCATCCTGCAGCTCTTCGGTAACGGGGCCGCGGCGGCCCGACCCGATCGTGTGTTTGTCGACGGAGCGGATCGGCGTCAGCTCGGCGGCCGTGCCGGTGAAAAAGATCTCGTCGGCGAGGTAGAGTCCTTCCCTCGGCATCCGTGTCTCGACGATCTCGTAGCCCCGATCCTTCGCGAGCGTGATGACGGCGTCGCGCGTGATTCCGGGCAGAATCGACAGCCCGACGGGCGCCGTGTAGATTTTCCCGTCTCGGACGAGGAAGAGGTTCTCTCCGCTCCCCTCGGCGACGTAGCCGTCGTGAGTGAGCATGATGCCTTCCGTATACCCATTCAGGACGGCATCCATCTTCACGAGCGAAGCGTTGAGATAGTTACCGCCGGCCTTGGCGAGCGCCGGGAAGGTGTTCGGGGCCATCCTGTTCCAGGACGCCACGTGAACGTCCACTCCCTGCGTGATCGCCTCGGCTCCGAGATAGGCACCCCACTCCCAGACGGCGAGCACCGTCTCGACGGGATTCTTGAGTGGATTGACACCCATCGGGCCCACTCCCCGAACAACGAGGGGCCGGATGTCGCATGCCTTCAGGCCGCT
>DATKEJ010000324.1:0-8301 GCA_035512315.1 Rhodothermales bacterium
GAATCGCTTTCGTTCTCAGCGCCTCCCGAGGTACGGGCCGTCCTCGCCAGGGTGGGTCGGAGCGAGGATGTGGCTCTGTCCCCCGACCGGTCACGGCTGGCCCTGGTGGCCTTTTCAGTCAACCGGATATTCGTCTTTGAGGTCGCCCTCGCGCGGGAGGGTGGGATACCGGCTATTCGGCTTACCCGCTGTGCAGTGCTGGAAAGCGATGCATTTCGCCAGCCCCACGGCTGCGCCTTCCTGGACGACGACCACCTGCTGGTGTGCAACCGCGGCGCCAACGTGGAACTCATTCGTATTCCGCCCTTCGACGCCACGGAGAATGTTTTCCGTGTCAGGCCTATAGCCACCATTCGTGGGCTGGGCTACCTTCGCGCTGCGGTCAGGACTCCCGGCTCGGTTGCCGCCTATGGGATCGGCAACCATACGTTTCGCGCCCTGGTATGCAATGACCACTGGCACTTCGTCTCCGAGCACCACGTTGCAGTGGCGCCGGAGCCGGCCATAGTGAACAGGGGCATTCGCTTGCAAGCAGGCCTGACCATCCCCGATGGAATCAACTTCAGTCCGGACCACAAGTGGATCGCAATCAGCAACCATGTCCACGGTCAGGTCCTTCTGTTCGATAACACGCCAAAGCTTGGACCAAGATCATCGCCCTCAGTTGTGCTCGAGGGCATCGTGTGCCCACACGGTCTTGCCTTCGACGGACGAGGTGACCTGTACGTCGCAGATTCCGCCAGCCCTTACCTGCACGTTTTCGAGCAGCCGGCCGGCGGCTGGCAGGGCCGCGTGAAAGCAAGCCGGATCGTGCGTGTGATGGACAACGATATGTTCTACGCCGGCCGCTACGCAGCAAGGGAAGGGGGGATCAAGGGGCTCTGCGTAGACACGGTCGCCGAAGTCCTGATCAGTACGCACAGACTCGCCCCAGTCGAGTTCCGCGACCTGAGGCAGTTGCGAGAGCGACCTGGCGACGACGATCCGGCACAGCTGGATGACCTGCGTCGACTCCGCGACGCGGACATCGCCCGCCGCAAATCCACGACTCTGACTCGTGTCTGGAACCTGCCCTCCCGTCTGCGCGAGGACGCTGCACGAGTAAGACCGTATCTCCGGAATAGACTCCGCCGCGCATTACCGAAATATGAAACTCTGCGGCTGCGAGTGCGAAACAGCCGCTCACGGGAGTCGCTGGTAGGTCGTGAGGGACCGGTTATCTCGATGACGTCCCATTCAGCTCGCATCCCGATTGCCTACTTGGCCATTGAGGCCATAGGACGCGGAACGCTCAAGCCGAAACGCCTGGTTCTGTGGCTGTCTGACCGGGAATCACCAGACCGCCTACCCGACAGCCTTCGACGGCTGGAAGAGCGGGGCCTTGAGATCCGCTTTACTTCCGATCTGGGTCCGCACACCAAGTACTATCCCTACGTGGAGCAGACCGATGCGTTTGCAGAACCGCTTGTGACGGCCGATGACGACGTCCTGTACGGACGATCCTGGCTGGAGCATCTCTTCACGGCCTACCAGGCCGACCCTGAGGTCATCCATGGGTATCGAGTGCGCCGCATGCGCTTCAACCCTTATCATTTTGAACCCTATGTTGACTGGCCGCCCGCTGAGAGTACCGAGGCCGGCTGTTTGAACTTTGTGACAGCGGTCGAAGGCGTCATTTTTCCACCCGCCTTTCTCAAGGCTTTGAAAACCTACGGCACAGGGTTCAGGACCGCCTGCCCCACTTCCGACGACATCTGGCTCAACTACGTGGCCCATAGGGAGGGCTTCAAGGTGGCGCAAGTGAAGTCCGAATGGCCCGTCTACACTCTCGTGCCCGGCACACAAGTCGACTGCCTGTTCGTTCACAACGTCGTCCGCGGCGGTAACCAGATCCAGCTCGCCCAGACCTACGCGCGCGAAGACCTCCGGGCCTTCTTTTCCGCTCAGGAGGAAACCAATGGTCAACCAGACCAGCCCGCATAGCAAGGTTGCGCGGCCTGGTCATCCTAGTGCACGCGAGAAGGCCTTTTCCGGCTTGTGACCGGACGATAGTTTCCGCGCATGAGAATTTTGGCATGCATATTGGCCCTCCATATGCTCGGCTGTGGAAGCGTTGAATCCGAACCGGATGACGCGCTTCGGGTACTGTTCGTCGGAAACAGTTTGACCTATGTGAACGACCTTCCTGAGGTCGTCCGAGCCATGGCGAGGGCGGATTCCGATCGTCCACTCGTTGTGCGAACCGTCGCGTTTCCCAACTTCAGTCTCGAGGATCACTGGCGGACCGGAAGCGCGGGGGCGGAGCTTGCCGGCGGCCGTTGGGACTACGTCGTGATGCAGCAGGGTCCGTCATCGCTGGCCGAGAACCAGGAGCATCTCCGGACTTGGTCGGAAAAGTTCGCCGATGAGGCGCGAAAGTCAGGCACAGAGCCCGCGTTATTCACAGTGTGGCCTGCATCGGAACACTGGTCCAGCTTTCCTGCCGTGCTCGAGTCGTACTCTGAGGCCGCATCCGCGATCGAAGGCCTCCTGCTTCCCGCCGGCAAGGCCTGGTTGCTCGCATGGGAGGAAGACCCGAGCCTGGAGCTGTACGGGTCCGACGGATTTCACCCCAGCGAACTCGGCACGTACCTTTCGGCACTCGTGATCTACGGTGGGCTGTTCGATAAGTCGGTTCGGAACGTACCTCCGGTCCTCAAGATCGATGACGAAACCTTCATCCAGATGCCGCAGGCGACGGCGTCGATTCTCAAGAACGCCGCCCGACAGGTTTTGCGGTAGCGTCCGGGCTGATGATCATCTCACATAGAGCCCATGACGATCATCTCACACGGAGCCCGCGGAGATCACGGAGCAACGAATCGTAGAGTCGGGACAGTCGGCCGACACTCCCAATGGCGCGCCCTCGACGAGTCTCGCTGATCTCAGCTCCAACCACCGGGTCGAGGTTCGCCCAGTAAACCCCATACCTAGCGATCTTCATCCAGATCCTCTATGTCGAGATCCACCCAGTGGGACCAATCCTCGTCAGACTCTGACATCGCCTTGTAGGTGTCTTCCCACGAGAGCTTCGAACCTGACGGGTTTTCAATCAGGATCCCGCTCTCGAGCTCTTTGATTGTGACGACCTCGGCAAGGCCGTATTTGGCGATCAGTCGCTTCGGCAACCGGATTCCAATGCCGTTTCCAACCCGAATCAGTTTGGCTTTCATTTAGCGTTGTATGGTAATCACAGTAATTACGCAACTGAGCGTAATTAGAAGACATCAATCAGGTTATGTCAGTCGTGCCGACAAGCTTGTACTCGACTCGACGTGGATTCTTGGAATTCCTGTCTGGAGAACTCACGCCCGTGTGAGGCGTGATATCCCTCCTGAAATAAACCTGACGCTCTCTGCATCATGCGAAACGAGTTCACGGCGATCATCGAGAAAGACGGTGAGTGGTTCATAGCCTACTCGCCGGAGGTTCCTGGCGCAAATGGTCAAGGTCGATCCAAGGAGGAGGCACTGGGGAGCCTGCGGGATGCGATTGCGCTCATTCTGGAAGACCGTCGGACAGACGGATTGCGAGGCGTGCCGCACTGATAAAGGCAGCCCTCCGCTGTCGCGTTACAAGCGAATCATCGTGACGGTAACGCCGTGAGTTTTGTCGCACTTGCCCCGAACTACGGAGTCCTCAAGTCCTCGGCGATCCTTCATCGTCACCCGCGGGAAGATGCAACAGGCGTTCAATGCGCCAGACACGCACGATCCTCACCCGTTGGGGATCAGAACGGTACACGATGCGAAACGGCGGCCGGATGAGTTCCCGCAGGAAGGGTTGATCGAATTCCGGTACCACCCGGCCCATATCGGGATGGTCGGCCAGCACCTCGACGCGCTGGAACACCTCCGCGACCAGCCTCTCCCCGACTTCAGGCACCCCTTGCTCTATGTACCAGGTCACTACCCCCTCGAGATCGCGGAAAGCGGATTCGGCGAAGGTGATAACGATCCGGGACACGGCTATTTCAGGCCGAGCCGCGACTTGGCCTCATCAAGGGAGATCTCGCGCCCTGCCTCGAGGTCCGCCAAACCTTCGACCACCGCCCGCATGAAGGCCCGCTCTTCCTCGGCCTTCTCGTAATCGCTGACCGACTGGACCACGGCGACGGCCCGGCCCCGGTTGGTAAGCAGCACGGGCCGGTGTGCCTCGGTCACGTGCTTCACCACACGACCCGGATTTACCTTCAGGTCAGTCAGGGGTACCAAATCCTCGGAAAATTTGATAGGCATGAGGGCCTCCGTAAAGAGCCTTAATTGGTACCTAAAATAGCACCTGTTTAAAGACCTTTCAATAGGTCGTTTGAAATGGCATGGCGGCCTGGAAAAGATCGCGGCCACCACCATCTTCGCCACTCCATTGCACGTACCTGCCAGGTCCGAGAACCTGGAACTTGGAACTTGGAACCTGGAACCTCAACTCAACGGCACAAATACGGCCCCGATCACCGTCGCGATCAACCCGGCGAACCCCATGAGGGCGATCACCGCCGACGCCGTCTTCAGCGTCTCGCCTTCGGTGAAGCCGCTCATCGTGCTGATAATCCAGAAGCCGCTGTCGTTCATCCACGGGTAAGGCATCGATCCGCAGCCGATCGCGAGGGCGATGTAGAGCGGATGGAATGCGAGTCCGCCCGCCGCGACGATCGGTGCGAAGAGACCGACGGCAGTGATCATGGCGACGGTCGCCGAGCCCTGGGCAATTCGAACCAGCGTTGTCATCGCGAAGGCCGCCGGTATCAAGACGAGGTGCGTCGTCGGGACGATATTCTTCAACTCCTCGGAGATTCCCGTCAGTCGCAGCACGTGCCCGAATGCTCCGCCTGCGGCCGTGATCAGGATGATGACGCCGCCGCTCATGAGTGCCGCCTGAACGGCCGTCTTGAGAGCTGCAGGATCGTGGCCGGACTGCCGGACGAGCAACAACAGCGCTACCACGGCCGCGATCACCAGCGCTACGTTCTTGTCACCGATCAGATTGGCCATCGGGACAATCGTAGCCAACCATCCATTCTCCGGCTGACCCGTGGCCACAATGCCGAGAATGGTGTTGCCCGCGATCAGAACCACCGGCAGCACGATTGGCAGAAGCGAGAGCCAGAGCGGCGGGAGCGCCGCAGGGTCGCGATGTGCCATCGCCTCCAGTTCTTCGGCGGGGAGTTCAACAGAAGGACGCAGCGGGATGTCCCAGCGCCGGTCGGCCCACCGGCTGAAAAGGTATCCGACCGGCAGCGCGATCAGTCCGACGACCAAACCGCCGAGTATCATCAGGCCGAGATCCACGCCGAGTTCGCTCGCCACGAAAAGTGGTCCGGGGGTCGGAGGGATGAGAGAATGGGCGAGCGCGGCGCCGGCGACGATCGTGAGGACGTACAACAGATAGTGTTTTCCCGTTTTCACCCGCATTGCTTTGGCCAGCGGCACGAGCAGGTAGAACACGGTGTCGAAGAAGACCGGAATGGCGACCACGAATCCGCTTCCCAGGAACGCGTGAGCCGCCCGCTCTTCGCCCAGCGCACGTCGCATCCCGAGCACGACGCGTTCGGCGCCGCCGGAGTCGAGCAGGCACTTGCCAATGATGGCCGCCATCGCGATCAGGATGCCGATGCCCATGCACGTACGACCGAATCCGTACGCCACATGCTCTCCGATGGATTGGTTCGACGTGCGCTGCGCCTGCAGCTGGGCCGCAGGCGGTACGACGAAGTCGTCGGAGTCGAGTCGATCGCTGTCACCCTCCGCGTGGAAACGTGCTCGGCTCGAGCTACCTTCAGCGCGATCAATCTGGATCCGTCCCACCGGTTCGTACCGACGGCTCGAATCCAAGCGGCGGAGGGCGATGAACGTCGATCCGTCCACGAGGCCGGACGCCGTTCCTTTCCCGAGAACGATCGTCCCGTCATCCTCGATGTTCGAAACCGAAACTGCTGCCTGACGGAGCTCGTGCTCGTAGACG
The DNA here is from genome assembly GCA_035512315.1 of Rhodothermales bacterium. Lineage (GTDB taxonomy): Bacteria > Bacteroidota > Rhodothermia > Rhodothermales > DATKEJ01 > DATKEJ01. Next base: position 6,001 of record DATKEJ010000324.1, read on the forward strand.
TTCTCGCGCGGCGTCAGGATCGAGACGATCAGCGCACCGGCGATGAGCGCCAGAAAGGCATGGACGCGCAGCACGAGCACGCCCGCGACGACGACGACCATCCCGATGAGGAGTATGACAATCGGCGTCATAGGGCGGCGAGTCCGGGTGGAGTGATTCTAGAATCCATGTCTCAACGTCGAAGTGCAGTGGATATTAATCGTTCGCCGCGAAACGCACCTGTTGTTCGTCCAACCATTCCGACGACGGCCGGGGGCCGCTGTGAATGAGCATCCGGTACCGGAATGTCACCGATTCACCTGGGGCAAGCGTGTAGTCCAGACGTTCTGCGCCGTCCGTGTAATCGTGGCTGCCGAGTGGATTCGCCGCAAAGAGTCCGTACCCGCGCGCCATCCAGTGCGTCGGATAGTTGACGTTCGACGGATGGTCGAAAATGGCGATCGTGACCATTTCGCCCTCGATTTCGCCTGTGAGCGCTGTCCACGACGCGCGCCGGCCCCAGACGGCGTCGCCCTCCAATCCTGCACTGCTGAGGTACCGCCCGGTCGCGCCATCGTTGCTTACCACCCGTTCGCTGAGCGATCCATCGTTTGTCACGAACGGGTCGGCTCGCCCCGTGACCTGTTCGAGTGCCCGGGCGACTCGGATCGCCATCATGCCCTCCTTGCTATCCTCGAAGACGACCGAGTCTTCCAGCGCGGTGAGAGTGGTGATGCGATCGATGCTCCAAGCCTCGAGCGCGGCTTCGAAAATGAAGCGGGTTTGCTCTTCCAAAAGCGCGACGCCACGGGGGCTGAGCCACTCGGCCACAACATCGAGAGTACCTCGTTCGCGACCGCCCGTTACATCGACAACGCCGGTGTGTCTAATAGATCCGTAGCGGAGGGAGTCGGTCGGATCGATAGCGTCGGAGTTGTTCCAGAAGTCGAGGTCGTTTACATCGCCGTGGTTCAGCCACATGCCGATGTGGTGTGGATGATCGGCCCGCTCGCCTGGAACGGGATCGAGCGGGAAGCCCCGCGTCACGCGCCTCCCCGACGGTGCGTAGACAGGGTAGAGGATAGGTTTCTTGACCGCAGGAATCGCCGTCGCGTAGAGGTACGAGGTAAACGGCCTGCCGTCCACCGTGACGTCTACCCGATCGTCCCCGGCCCAAAGCTCCACGGACGGTAGGTCGCGGGTTTGGTCGTCGCTCGGCCCGCATCCCCAAGTGACAAGTAGGACCAATGCGACGATCAAACGTGTCATTACGCGACCGGATGGAAGGCCGTTTCTCATTTTCGGGTGGACGAGCTGGTCGGGCAGATGTGGCCGGGCACAATATCGCGCCTTCGTCCAAACGATCCCAATGTGGGAAGGGATCCTGGTCCCAATGCCGGTTGTGTTGGGTTCTCTGGCTAACCAGCTGCCCCTAAGTCCGAGGGCGTGACGCGATGGTGATGGCCGAGATTTGATTTCGGGTAGTCACCCCGCGCTTCAGCGCGGGGTAGGAGATCGGATAGGATTCTCCGGGGCTTCAGCCCCAATCGATCCGATTTTCCGGGAGATCCTCGCCGGGCTGAAGCCCGGCTCGGGGTTAAGGTATCGACTCGCTGCCCCGGGCTGAAGCCCGGGGTGACTTCCGCGCCCGACGACTCGTTCTTCAGCCGTCCGGGGTGACTTCCGCGCCCGACGATTCGTTCTTCAGCCGTCCGGGGTGACTTCCGCGCCCGACGATTCGTTCTTCAGCCGTCCGGGGTGACTTCCGCGCCCGACAATTCGTTCTTCAGCCGTCCGGATGCACGACAGTAGTAACCGTGGTGAAAAGCTGCCACCCAGCCTGCTTGAGCAGGCGGAATTTCATGTAGCACGGTTGCTTTAGCGCCGTGCGGGCGATCGGGCAGATTAAATCGTTTTCATCGAAATTCGTAACGTTCCGCATGCGCGTATCAATTCTAACTCTTGTACTCGTCTCACTCACGCTCTCAGCGTCGATAGCCCAGGACTCGCAACCGGCCGCCGCTCCGGCATCCGATTTCGCTTTCCGCAATCCCGATCTCCCCCTCCAGGAACGCGTCGATGACCTCATCTCGCGAATGACGCTGGAGGAGAAAGTCTCCCAGATGCTCGACGTTGCGCCGGCGATCGAACGCCTCGGCATCCCCGAATACAACTGGTGGAACGAGGCCCTGCACGGCGTGGCGCGATCAGGTCTTGCTACCTCCTTTCCTCAGGCCATCGGACTGGCCGCGACATGGAACAAGGACCTGATCCATCAGATGGCGACCGTCATTTCCGACGAGGCCCGCGCCAAGCATCACG
>DATKEJ010000325.1:0-2177 GCA_035512315.1 Rhodothermales bacterium
GTTGATCCCGTGGCGGCCGTTTCGTCTGGAGCGGTCGGGACTCCCGCCCGGCTGCAACCGGCACCGACCCCGAACAGCAACACGACAAGAATCCAGCTACCCGGTCTGCGTGTGTGTGTCATGGCACCCTCCTGTACCGCGACCTGACTGGCCCGATGGGGCGGGACATTATTCCGACATGTCCGATTTGACGACCCTTGATCGGTCGCATCCTACACCAACCACAGCGCGTTCGGTCAGGATTCCTCCCCGCATGGGTCTCGCATCGAAAAACCCGTCCGTCGGTCTACGGCTATTCCCAGGCCGACGTCGTCGGACGCAAGCTCGACGAACTTGATCACCACGGAGGAGACGCGCGTTGTCGACGGCAGGTTGACGCCACATACGCGGGGGACTCGCCCGCCGGTGCGGACCGTGGACATCGACCGCGGCAGGGAGGCACCACGACTCGTGACTGCGTATCCTGGGAAGAAGGAGTGACCGTTCGCCATGATCAAGGAGCACGACAGAGTCGTTCTAACCGAGCGCGTACGTGCTGAGGGTCTTGAGGTGATCCTGCACGATCTGGTGAAGGACGCTGCCGGCCGGACGACGGGGTTCGTAGCTCGCGGACGGACGGGCCATCCGGTCCAGGAAGCGGAAGGCATGCCGACATCACAACTCGACACCATTCGTCTAGCGCCGGTGATTACGGTCGTCAGACGTTGCCGTTCTTGCGCCGTGTGAGGTGCGCGACGATCGCGGATTCTGCGATCGCTGGGCGTGCCGTCCCTACTCCCCAAACCCCTGCGGCGCCTCCGGAATCGGATACCCTGCCCGTGTGGGGGCTTCATGAAGCAACTCGCGCCCGTGTGCACGCTGCTCGTCGTGATGTTCGTGTTTCCACCGCGGGTGGGCGAACGGCGGCCGGTCGACGTGGCGGCCATCGGCGTGCTTCGGGCCGTCGTCACGGCCCAGCAGGGCTACTCCGCCCGGCACGGCGGCCGCTTCGCTTCGCCGGCGTGCCTGGCAGCGGCTGACTGTGCCGGCGGAGGCGCACCGATGCTCGACCCGGCCGTCGCGACACTCCCGGATCGCGCGGGCTACCGCTTCACGTTCCATCCCGTTCCGTTCGCGGGTGCCGACAGCGGAGCCCTGACCGGCGACGCGATCACCGCCCGGCCGATCGATGGGGCGGTGTCACACCTCCGGGCATTCTGCGCCGACGCCGGCGGCCACATTGTCTGGTCCACCGCCGCCACGTCGCCGGCAGTCCGCGACGGCCGCTGCAACACGACTGCCACGATCCTGCGCTGAACATCATGGTCGAGAACAAGACGAAGCCGACAACGACGAGCGTCACGGCCTTCCTCGACACGATCGCGGACGAGGAGCGGCGGAAGGACTGCAAGGCGGTCGCTCGCCTGATGCGGGAGGTCACCGGGGAGAAACCGGAAATGTGAGGTGCCTCCATCGTCGGGTTTGGACGCTATCACTACCGGTACGACAGCGGCCGGGAGGGGGACTGGTTTCTGAGCGGCTTCGCCCCGCGCAAGCAGGATCTCACGCTGTACATCAGCGCGGGATTCGATCGCTACGCCGCGCTCATGAAGCGGCTGGGCAAGCACAAGACGGGTCGCGAGCCCAAGCAGCGCGCACCAAGCCGAGAGCCGCGTATGACGCGAGATCGAGACGTTCCGTGTCTGCGAGTCGTTCGGCAACAATCGCCGCTTCGAGAGTACAGGCCGAGGCATCCGCCTCGGTGGACATCCAGCTGCGACTGAAACGCTCGATTTGGACTTCGGCAATCGATCCTTCGTCGATTGCGCCGATCAGCGTCAATAATGGACCTTCGGTACGTCCCGCGACGCCGATGTCGAGACCACCAGCGATTCTCTCTAGGAGTGATTCACGGTCCCAGATCTCAAGGCCAATTCCCGAACCTCGCGCCTGATCGCAGTAATTCTGTGCGGCGAGGGCTGCTCCACCGGTGAGTCGGCCCGTCAACACCAACACCGGTCTTCGGGGCAGCGCCGAGCATCGTACTCCTTGCGTTTCCGGGCCATGACCGCCTCGTATGCAGGCCGGTCAGCATCTGTGAGCGGCGGATAGGGGACTACCTTGCTGATGTCTCTGTCGCTGATCATCTTGGGCAGCTCGGGCTCGCCGTTTTCGTCGAAATCGATTTCGACGTTGAG
>DATKEJ010000326.1:0-3636 GCA_035512315.1 Rhodothermales bacterium
GAGAACCGGTTACAGGAGGGTCTGACGCCGCGCCTGGGCAGTCGGCTACGTCAATTAACGCCGTCGAAGAAACGGAATCGGCGCTCGTCTACGCGATACTCAGCCAACGACACGGGCGTTTGCTCTAACGACCAATCTGGCTGGATCGCGTCCGCCAGGGAGCGTTCGCTGTAGAAATGCCGAGTCGTGAGCGGGAATGGCCTTGCATCGGCATCCGCGAGGAGCACCTTCTTCGCAATGTCCAGTGCCTGTCGCCATTCCGGAGAGCGGTGCGTTTCATCGAGCGTCATGTAGTACGACCGATTCAGAGCGTCGTGATTAAATGCGCTGAACTGAAACGGATCCAACACCACGTGCCGGTATGTTGAACGGCCACGGTACTCGGTCTCGACGCGATTGCGCACGACCCAGGCAACGAGCTCCTGCTCATGGGCTTCACTGGACTCTGAGAAAATGCACCTGGCTAGCCAGAGGAGAGCCTCCCGCTCCTTCTTTCGATCGCCAAGTATGACCTCACGGGCCAACTCGGCGGCAGTCGGGATAAGGATGGGCTCGCCGGCCGGAGATACGGTCGATTCAACCGCGGCCTCAAGACGCTCTTTCTCCGCAGCCGCAACGAAACCACACACCATCACTGCGGCTGCGAGCAGCATCGCGATCGTCGGGCGCTTGCTCCGACGAACCGCTTCACGCGTACGTGTGCCTCCTGATCTCATATATGCAAATGCTTGGAACACAGGGCTTTAGTTTGAAACTTCTCCGCCGATGGTTCCCACATCAAGCGGGCAAAGACACTGTCAAACTGCCTCCAGTGACCCTTGTTTCAAGGAATTAGCCCTCCAAACCGCTTGGCCAACGTGCTTTGTCTGGTGTTTCGCCGTTTCTTGACGCTGTTTTTGCCGGGCCTTCATTTTGCCTCTCACTTCAGCTAAACGCGTAATAATATTACAAATCGGCTAAATAATGCGAATTTTCGCCGACGAAAGCATCGCTGCCGTCGAGGAGACATTCGGTCGCTTTGGTGACGTTACGGCGGTTTTGGGGCGCAGAATCAACCGCGAGATGCTGCGCCAAGCCGACGTCCTGCTCGTCCGAGCCGTCACGCGCGTCGACGCGGATCTACTGGCCGGAACGCCCGTGAAGTTCGTCGGAACAACCACCGCAGGCTTCGACCATATTGATGTTCACGGCCTCAGGGACCGAGGCATCGAGGTAGCACATGCGCCTGGATCTAATGCGCCTTCGGTCTGCGATTACGTTATCGCAGCAATACTGCGCCTCGCGGTTCAGGAGGAGCGCCGGCTATCGGCTTTGACGTGCTCTGTGATCGGATGCGGTGCGGTCGGCGAACGGCTCGCCTCGAGACTCGACCATCTTGGCCTCACGGTACTCAGATCGGATCCGCCGCTTCACGATAGTCTCAAAGCGCGCTCCCTGCCCTCCCCGTTCGTCGGCGCCGACGAGGCAATTCCACGGGCCGACGTTATTACGCTCCACGTGCCGCTTCACGACCTCTCTCCCTACTCAACATTCGGCCTGATCACACGCGACAAACTCCAGACTGCAAAAGAATCGGCGTGGATCATCAATACCAGCCGCGGGCAGGTCGTCGACGAGAACGGACTGCTGGATTGGCTTGAAGGACATCCAGCCGGCCGCGCCGTGGTTGATGTCTGGACAGATGAGCCGGACTTATCCTGCGAGCTGGTGGCGCGTGCTAGCATCGCTACCGCCCACATCGCGGGATATGCCGCCGAGGGGAAGCTTCGTGCGTCGCGCATGATCCGGGATGCGCTGGCTCGATGGATCGGAGAGGAAGTCGACGACGATAGAGACCATCCCGAACCTATCGACATCCGGTTCGACCAAGCGTTTGCCGATGCTGAGTCTTGGCTCTGCGGACTCGTACGGTCCGTTTACGACATCGAGAACGACCATCTGGCGCTCCTACCAATATGCGCTCGGAGTCCCGAGGATCGCCCCGCGTTCTTCGACGCGATACGAAAGAATTACCCGTCGCGTCACGAGTTTTCGAGATATCGGATTCACGGGCAGACCGTGCCGCCCGGGTTGGAGCACGCCGTCACGCGAGGGCTGGGAATGACGATTGCGGCGTAGGCGACACTTGCACGTTCCGGGTTCCAGGTTCCGGGTTCCCGGTCTAGGAACTTCGGGCCTCGGATTCGGGACCCTTCGCAAAGGTAATCCCCCTGATCTCCGTGTGCTCGATGTCGCCAAGCCTCCTTTTGGGAAACTGAGTGACCGCGCCATAGAAATGGTACAGTCGGTCGTTCCCGTAGGTCATGGCCGGCTTGCTGGCGTACTTATCGTCGAAGGCGCCGGGCGGACCGACGTCGATCAGGATCTCCCCCGATTTCTTCCACGTTTTCAGGTCCTCCGAAACAGCGTACCCGTCCCGCGCGTGGCCGTCGCTGGAGTATCCGTAATAGAACATGATCCAGACGTCCCCCGCCCTCAGCACGCAAGGATCGGAGGCGAAAACGTCGTCGAACTCTCCCGGCATACCGATCGGAAGCACGGGATTGTCGGGATATCGATCCCAATGGACGAGATCCCGCGACGTGGCGAGGCCGGTCTGCTCGAACCACGGCTTCTCATCTCGATTCTTCGCGTTGTAGAACAGGTAGAAGGTGCCGTCCACTTCCATGATCCAAGACTTGTAGAGTCCGCCCGCTTCCCAGGCATGCCCGCTGTCCGGGTAAAGAATGGGCTCGTCGACCTCCCATTTCCGCAGGTCCTCTGAATAGCAGAGACCGATCACGGCGGGTCCAACCTCGTAGCCGACGCCAGGGTACGCGTGATACGTCCCAACGAAGCGACCGTCAACCTTCCTCACGGTGGCCGGGCGGAACAGGTCGTTTTCTCGCAGGAGCCCCGTCATGGCAACGTTGTAATGGGTTGCGGAGCCCTCCGACCCGCGGTCGATGATCATCCCGACTTTCGACCAGGACTCGAGATCGCGTGAGACGGCCAGGCCGGTGCGGTACCCGATGCCGTCCCAGCCGACATACGTCATGTAGTAGCGACCGTCGTGCTCGAAAAGGAAGGGGCAGTCTGTCGCGTGGCTGTCGAACGCTCCCTCGACGAACGACGGCGGAACGACGAGCTTGCCATGCTTGTGGGGTGTGCGGACCGTAGCCGGGTCAAAAACGGCTCGCTGCGTTGAATCGGAACTCATGCCAGGGGCATTACGACGCAGTCCGTCAGGAACGGATTGTCGAATGAGATCGCATCGCCCCCCGTCTTGCCGGGGATCGGGAAAAGGCGAGCAGACAAAGGCTTACGATACTTTGCGGCCAAGGCGGCGACATCGAGGACAAGGCCTGAAGGCGCGCCGAGCATCCCGAGCACCGACCGGCGTGATGGATTGGACGGATTGCTGGGCATCCGGCTGTTACGTTGAGGCTAAAGCGGCCAATCGCGGAGAATGCGTTCGGTCTCTTCCGAGTGCCCCGATTCGTCGCGAACCATGTCCTCGAGCTGGACTGACAGGCCTTTTTCTCCTAAAGCGTCGGCTTCCTTGGCCCGCTGCGTGTAATCGGACGTCGCCTTCCGCTCGGCAACGAGGACGGCCTGAAGCATCTCGCGATTCGTGTGCGCTTCGGGCACCGGCCG
>DATKEJ010000327.1:0-18845 GCA_035512315.1 Rhodothermales bacterium
CGATACGCAAACCGCCTCGAGTGGCCCACGTGCCATCGAACCGTCGGGATTCGGATGTAGAAGCCGATCGAAACGCCGCGGTTGTACGGGCGGTGGTATCGTCGATGCTTGTAAACGTATCGCTTGTGCCAGTGCCGATCATATCGATCGTTGACGTGCGAGACCTGATGCCGACGCTTGGGCGCCCATTTCCGGGAATCGTTCTTGGAGGGCCTGTGCTTGACCTCCCTGTGCTTCGCAGGCTTGTGCTTGACGTCGTTGCGCCTGACGGGACTGCGCTTCACCTCGTCGCGCCTCACAGGATCACTCCTGACATCCCAGCGATCGTATGCGGGCGCCGAGCCACGCGAGCCCGAGTCGGAGTCACGGACAGACGAGCCTTCGCTGTTTCGCGACGGACGGTCGGTCTGTATTCGGTTCTTTTGTTCGTCGCGATTCTGGTCGCTCCGACTGACCTTATCCTCACGGAGACGGGGATGATCCTCCCTCTCCTGACCACTCTGCGTGGCGACTTTCGTTCTCTTGGCCGACCGATCGACCTCGACGGTCCGGTCAGACTCGCTTCGTGGACGGCTCCTATCAACGTCCTCTCGCTGCGCAACGACTGCGACCGGAACCAACAGCAGAATCAGCCACAATGCGGCTGCTCTTGCACGGCTCATTCCCCCCTCCTCAGGGTTCATAGTTTTAATGACGACTGGATGGTCGTCCAACACCATGCCAGACGAACCGTGGGGCGGGAGATCAGGTCGATCTGAGCCGGATTGATGGAGGAGGCGACCGCGAATCGTCCATTATTGTGGACGCAATTCGCAATTACCTCGGGACACCCCAGACCATAAGGCCACCCAAGTGGCTGGTCCATGCAACGAGCACTGCCGAGATGACTGCGAGCAGAGAGATGGCTGCCCGAGCGGGCAGTTTCGGATGTGCCTGATCATCGGATCCTGAAAGCATCCGCGGGCTTGCCAGCACGATTGCGAGGAGGGTCGCTAAGGCGGCGGCCAGCGTCCAGATGGCCATGTCCTCATGGAGATCCACGATCTCTTCGACGATGGGTACGTCCTTGGCAGCGTCTTCAGCGGCCTCGCCGGTGAAATAGGCAGCGATCGCTGCCAGGGAGCCCGCCAGGTACGCCAGCGCAGCGCACCTGTACCAGAATGCGGATGGTCTTGTCGCCCAGAAAAGCACCGCTACCGTCCCGATCGTCAGCAGTGCAATCGGGAAATGCACCACGATCGGATGCAGAAGCGGGATTTCGTACGTTTGAAGCGGTTCCATCGGGCGACGTCGAGATTTCGACCTAAAATAAAAACCTGCGTGAACTCGACGTCGTAATAATCCCGCCCACGTTTCGTCCAAACCCGAGCCTAATTCCAATTATCCATGCGCTTCTTATCGACGGTACTTGCCAGCATCATCGGTGGACTATTCGCTATTGGCATTTTTACCGTTTTTTTCCTGATTGTCGTCGCCGGAATCGCCGCGATGGACACAGGGCGACCTGTAGTCCACGATGGTTCGGTGCTTACGGTTCGGCTCGGAGGCCATATTCCCGAGATTTCCGAAGCGGCTCCGGTCCAATTCCTACTTGGCGAGCGGCCGGTGATCACCCTGCGAGAGCTGACGCGCGCCATTCGGTATGCTGCTGACGATCGTCGCATTCATGGGCTGTTGATCATTCCGGCGTCCTCCGGCGGCTCATGGGCTGCGTTGGAGGAGATCCGATCGGCGGTGCTCGCATTTCGCGAGAGTGGTAAGCCGACGGTTGCGACATCGACCGCCAACGGCTTCTCAGAGAGGGGCTACTTCGTGGCGAGCGCCGCCGAGCACGTCTATTCCCCCGAACTGGGAGGATTCGAGTTGAACGGTTTCGTTTTGATCGCGCAGTTCCTGAAGGGCCTGATGGACAAGGTCGGAGTCAGCGTCGAGGCCGTTCGAGCGGGCCGGTTCAAGAGTGCAGTCGAGCCGTTCACGCGCGAGCATGCGTCGGATGAATTCAGAGAGCAACTCCAGGATCTGGTGGATTCACAGGAGGAGACGTTCCTTGCGGCCGTCGCCGATGGACGCGGTATTGACTATGAGTCGCTGCGCGGAATGGTCGAGTCTGCCGGCGTCACCGATGCCGAAGATGCACTCGCCGCCGGACTGCTTGACGGCCTCCTGACTGAAAATGAGGTCATGGCCCTATTTGCAGATTCCCTCCTCGCCGACCTCACCGATCCGCAGTTCGTCGCCGCTTTTGATTATGCGCGCGCCTTGCCGGCTATCGTCGGAAACGGGTCTTCGGAGAGCGTGGTGGCCGTGGTGTACGCCGTCGGTACGATCGTGGAGGGCGATGGGGGCTCTGATCCAGATCCTCTGTTTGGAGGACGACGAGTCGGATCGAGGGACCTGATCAAGGCTCTCAGGGAGATTGACGACGACGATCGCGTCAAAGCGGTGGTCTTGCGCATTGATTCGCCCGGTGGCTCAGGCCCAGCCAGTGATGTCGTTTACAGGGCCGTTGAACAGACCGCGAGTACCAAGCCGGTCATTGCCTCATTCGGCGGATTCGCTGCCTCCGGAGGTTACTTCATCGCGGCCGGAGCCGACTCAATCGTGGCCGATGCGTCCACCATAACGGGTTCAATAGGCGTCTTCAGCCTCGCGATCGACGTGTCGGATCTGCTGAACGACAAGCTCGGGATTACTTTCGACGCCGTGAAGACCGCACCCTCCGCCGACATGTTTTCTGGTCTCCGAGCACTGACGCCGTTCGAGCGGCGCATCCTCGAAAGTGGCGTCGACAGGATGTACGAGCGTTTCACGAAGGTTGTCGCAGAGGGCAGAGGCCTTCGAATCACCGAGGTGCTTGCGCTGGCGGAAGGAAGAGCGTGGTCCGGAAGGCAGGCGACGATAAACGGCCTCGTGGATCGCATGGGTACGCTCGACGATGCCATCGATATGGCAGCTCGTGCGGCCGCGGTCGACTCGGTTGGATATCGGATTCGGATCTATCCACGCGAGAAGACACTCCTGGAAAGACTCTGGCGATTTGCCTCAACGACCGAGTCACGCGCCTTGGGAGACGCGTTCGACGGATCGGTGATTTCGCCCGCCGTACGGCAGATACGACTGCTCGGCGAGCTGGAGAGGATGCATGGATCGGTCGAGGCGCGGATCCCGATGTCGATCGCGATTGAATGACGTCCGAGGTCCGACCTTCGACTGGGTGTCGGGTCCCTCGTGGGCTCGTCATCCCGGACTCGATCCGGGATCCAGTGAGCCTGTGGAGGCCAAGACGCCTGTGAAGGTCCGAGATCCGAGGTCCGACTTTGGGCGGGCACGGCGGCGCTGCACTCCGGCGTCCGCTACGGAGCGGGGTTTGGCCGACGGGCAGACTGGCGCTTCGTTTCCACCTTCATTCGACGGAGAGTGTCGCTCTGGCGTGTCCCTACTGAACCTTATCACCGGTCGGACTTCGGACCTCTGACTTCGGACTCTTACTCGGCCTGCATTATCACTCAGAATTCACCCCCCAATGGGCACAAAAGGGCCGCTGATTCGTGAGCCAAACTTGAGTATTCGGACTACTAACATGCAGGAGAATCAGTATGGCCATTAAAGTAGGAATTAACGGATTCGGTCGAATCGGCCGGCTCGTGTTTCGATCGATTCTCGAGCGCGAAAAAGGACTTTTTGACGTGGTTGCCGTCAACGATCTCACAGACGCTCAGACGCTGGCACACCTTTTCAAATACGATTCCGTCCACGGCGTCTTCCCGGGTGAAGTGTCGGTCGACGGAAGTGATCTCATCATCAACGGCGATCGCTTGCGCGTTTTGTCCGAGCGCGATCCAGCCAAACTCCCGTGGGGAGAGCTGGAGGCCGAGGTAGTCGTCGAATCGACCGGTATCTTCAGGTCTCGCGAGCAGGTGGCCCAGCACCTGGCCGGTGGGGCAAAGAAGGTCATCATCTCGGCCCCGGCCAAAGGAACTGTCGACGCCACGATCGTGATCGGCGTGAATGACGACATCCTTACGGGGCGCGAGGAAATCGTCTCCAACGCAAGTTGCACGACGAACTGCCTGGCTCCTATGGTCAAAATCCTCCACGATGCTTTCGGCCTCGAGAAAGGATTCATGACGACCGTCCACGCCTACACGGCTGATCAGAACCTGCAGGACGGCCCTCACAAGGACCTCCGCCGTGCGCGAGCGGCCGCCGTAAACATCGTGCCGACGACTACAGGCGCTGCGAAGGCCGTGGGCCTCGTCATGCCGGAACTCAAGGGAAGGCTCGACGGCTTCGCCCTTCGCGTTCCGACGCCTGACGGTTCTCTCACCGACCTGACTGTTACCCTCGCAAGAGAGGTGACGGTCGCCGAAGTGAATGCAGCCGTCAAGGAGGCATCGGCCGGGGCAATGAAGGGCATCGTGGAGTACACTGAGGATCCCATCGTTTCGTCCGACATCGTCCACAACCCGCATTCCTGCATTTTCGACGCGCTGTCGACGATGACTTCGGGGAACCTGGTTAAGGTGGTCGGCTGGTACGACAACGAGTGGGGTTACGCCTCCCGCACGGTCGATCTCATCGAGAAACTCGTTGCGATCGCCGAGCCCGTCAGCTAACTCGACTGATAACGATTCGGGACCAAGCCCGGGTGGATAAACCCGGGCGGTCCCTCTGTTTTGAGGAATCCGATGCCTATTCAAAGTATCGACAACGTCGACATACGGGGTAAGACCGTACTCGTACGTGTCGATTTCAACGTTCCCCTGAAGGGCCCTTCTCCTGACGACCTCGAGGTGACCGACGACACGAGGATCCGCGCGGCTCTGCCGACGATTCGAAGGATAGTCGGAGCGGGGTCGAAGGCGGTTTTGATGTCTCATCTCGGCCGCCCAAAGGACGGACCCGATCCTGCGTACAGCCTGGAGCCGGTGGCTCGTCACCTGGCGACCTTGATCGACGCCCCTGTTCAGTTCGTGCCCGTGACCACGGGCCCGACTGTCGAGGAAGCGATCGAACAGAGTCCTGAGGGCGGGATTATCGTGCTCGAGAACACCCGATTTCTGCCCGGCGAGAAGAAGAACGACGAAGAGCTGTCACGCCAGATGGCCGCCCTGGCCGATCTCTACGTGAACGATGCATTTGGTTCGGCCCACCGCGCCCACGCCTCGACAGTCGGCGTGGCCGAGTTCATCGAACACAAGGCGATGGGTTACCTCCTCGCGACCGAGGTAGCCTACCTCTCCCAGCTCGACGATGCGGCCAAACGGCCGTTCGTCGCTGTTCTCGGCGGGGCCAAGGTCTCCGACAAGATCGGGGTGATCAAGGTTATGCTGCAGAAAGTGGACAAGCTGCTTATCGGCGGAGCAATGAGCTATACGTTGCTGAAAGCCAAAGGCCATCAGATAGGCAAGTCGCTCGTCGAGGACGACAAGTTGGAGCTCGCCAAGACGATCCTGCTCGAGGGCGGCGAGAAGCTCGTTCTCCCGTCTGACCATATCGCCGCCGTCGCCTTCGACAATGACGCCGAGCACGGTCCGTGCGGCATCGACATTCCGGCCGATCGGATGGGGGTCGACATCGGGCCCGACACCATTGCCCGATACTCCGAAATTCTGGCCGAAGCGCAGACGATCGTCTGGAACGGCCCGATGGGGGTCTTCGAGAAACCCAATTTCGCCGGCGGAACGAACGCTGTCGCCGAAGCGCTGGCCAAAGCCACCCGTCGCGGAGCCCTGACCGTCGTCGGAGGCGGAGATTCTGTGACGGCAATTACGCAGGCAGGCCTCGCTTCTGCCGTCAGCCACGTATCGACGGGCGGTGGAGCCATGCTCGAATTTCTCGAAGGGAAAGACCTTCCGGGCATCGTGGCACTCCAGTGAAGGCCGACGCAGGCATCTATCGGCATGCTTCCGAGGTGGATTTCCAGGTCTCGGATCTGCCGGGTGTCCGTCTTCCCGACGCCGCGCTCTTCGTACGGCCGGCGTTCTTCCAGGTCGATTATGTGATCAACCCGCATATGGAGGGTCGCGTCGGCTCGGTCGACACGGAAGCGGCCGGCCGCCAGTGGCACGGCGTCGTCGGCGCATACGAGACGCTCGGTTTTCGCCCCCACGTAATCGAGGGCCGGCGGGGCTTGCCCGACATGGTCTTCTGCTCGAACCAGACGCTTCCCGCCATGGATTCTGACGGGACCCGTCATGTGGTCCTCAGCAACATGGCAACCGACGAGCGCCGGCACGAAGTAGGGCACTTCGAGCATTTCTTCGGAGATCTCGGCTATAAGATCCATCCCGCCCCCGACACGCCGTTCGAAGGCACCGGCGACGCCGTCTGGCATGCCGATCGCAGGCTGCTGTGGATCGGCACCGGTTACCGATCCGATTCGAGCTCCGTCGATGCGGTCTCCAAGATGCTCAACGTGAAGGCCGTGGAGCTCCGACTGATCGACGCCAACTTTTACCACCTCGACACGTGCCTGAGCATCCTCGACGCCGAAACGGCCCTGTGGGTACCGTCAGCGTTCGATGAAATCGGCCGACAGCTCATCCGCCGGCTGATCCCGAACCTCATCGCCGTGCCGATCGAGGAGGCAAATTCATCCCTCGCGTGTAACGCACACTGCCCCGACGGTCACCATGTAATCATTCAGGCAGGTTGCGATGAAACCACTCGGCTTGTCCGTGAGCGGGGATTCGAGGTAATCGAGTGCGACACCGGTGAGTTCCTGAAAGCGGGCGGGTCAGTGTACTGTATGAAACAGATGTGCTGGGCTTAGGAAACCCCTCCCAGGCAATCCCGTCGAAGGACTAACCAAACACTCAAGGAATGGCCAACATCATTCTTCCACCCGGGTGGCAGGTCAAGGAGAGGGATGCCACCGACCTCTCCGTCTACAAAGAGAGACGGGCGTTCATCAAGCGACTCGGGATGGGCACGATCGGACTCGTTATGGGCCCCGGCATCCTGAACGCCTGCAACTCCCGGGCCTCCGATTCGCCGACCGCCAAGGGACCGCTCGACACGATACCTGCCAATGCGCCGCGCGACGGGCTTCCGGCCTCCCGCAACGGTGCCTTCGGGGTGCCGGAGCGGGCCATGACCGACAGAACCGCCGCCGCATCGTACAATAACTTCTACGAGTTTGACGGCTCTTCAAAAGAAATCTGGCATCTGACCGCCAAGTACGATCCGTTCCCATGTACGGTCGAGGTGGGCGGGATGGTCGAGAAGTCATTTCAGGTCGATGTGATCGAACTGATTCGGCTTTTCGGCCTGGAAGAGCGCGTCTATCGCTTCCGTTGCGTCGAGGCCTGGTCGATGACCCTCCCCTGGGTCGGATTCCCGCTCAAGAAATTGATCGACCACTGCAAACCGCTCTCGTCGGCCACACACGTCGCCTTCAAGTCCGTCAACCGACCCGACGAAATGCCGGGAATCAAAGGCCAGCCGTGGTATGACTGGCCGTACTACGAAGGACTTCGCCTGGACGAGGCCGTAAATGATCTGGCCTTCGTCGCTACCGGCATCTACGGCGAACCGCTGCCAAAACAGCAAGGATCACCGCTTCGGCTCGTTTTGCCGTGGAAATACGGCTACAAGGGACCTAAAGCCGTCCGAAAAATTACCTTTGTCGACAAACAGCCGACAACCTTCTGGAATGACCTGCAGCCACGGGAGTACTCGTTTCTCTCCAACGTGAATCCGCGCCTGCCGCATCCGCGCTGGAGCCAGGCCACCGAACGCTTCATCCAGACAGTGAGCGACGTTCAGAGAGTGCCGACGCAGAATCTGAACGGGTACGAGGCGTGGGTGGGGCAGCTGTACGAGTCGTAGGTCGAACGCACCCGTCATCCCGAACGAAGTGAGGGACCTCTTCCTTGATGCGGGGTCCCTCGTCGCTGCCGCTCCTCGGGATGACGGTTGTAGTGACAGTCAGTCCGGACTCAGGAGCCTCCGGGCAGGGTCGCCTTGCCGATTGAGGTACCTGTTCCACGCGAACACGCCGATTCCCAGCAGGATGGCTCCGAGGGCTGTCATAGCGGCATGAATGAAGGCCATGCGCCACTGCGCTCGTGCGATGAACTCGATCACCACGTCGCGCGACGATCCCGGAAGCACGCGCACTTCAACCTGGTCTCGCCCGTCGAGGGGCGTAAGGAGCGAAAGCGGCAGTGGCAGCCTGCGCTCAATCACCTCGCTCTCCGAAAGCGGAATGCGAAGGTCGATGTGGCCGTAGGTAACGTCGGCCCTGTTTCTGATCTCGACGTCGATGACCTGAGCCGTCACCAGCGTTCCGGACTTCAGAGTCCGTCGTTCGTCGAAACCGGCCTTCAGGAGGGCGGCGGAAATAACGGCGAGCAGAACAGGCAGAAGCCACAGCAGGCGGGCTACGATCGTTACGCCGGACCCATCTCTAAGAACGCTCATGAAACGAAGAGATACGGCTTCCACGCGTCCTCGAGTGTGCCGACGTAGTCTCGGATAAACATGACGTGGCTAGGCCGAAACGGCGTCCTCAGCAGCGGCATCGAAGCCTCCTCGGGCGTGCGGTCGCCTTTCTTGTTGTTGCACGGAACGCACGCGGAAACGAGGTTCTCCCACGTGTCGCGACCCCCTCGAGATTTCGGAACGACGTGATCGATGGTAAGGCGCTCGCGCTTCCCGCAGTACTGGCATCGGTGGCCGTCACGCCGGTGTACGTTGGCTCGCGACAGCATGACCTTTCGATACGGGAACGGCACGAAACGCTTCAGCCGGATGATGCTCGGCCAAACGTATTCATGGGTCGGCGAGCGGAGCGCTCTCTCCCCGTCGGCGGCCACGAGCTCGGCTTTCTGGAGAAGGACGAGCACAAAGGCGCGGCGAACGCTGCAAACGGTGATCGCGCCGTAATCCTGATTCAGGACGAGGACATGACCGCTCATGAGCCCCACCTCCCTCGGTGAATCTCAACTCGAGGCCGCACATGATGACGCGCGGACGGATGACTCAGAGCGAACGCAAGGTCTGGGAAAGCTCCCTCCTTTCCTTATTTCTTGCTGCCGAATTTACGGATCGGCATGGAACGACATCAATGCCTTAATGATCCACTTCAACGTCGAACGTCGAGCGTCGAACGTCAAACGTCGAACGTCGAACGTCGAACGTCTGGATGCAAACCCTCAACGGTCACCGGGCAAGCTTCGGGTTGGAACTTCGAACTTCGAACCTTTACAGAACCCCTTTCGACGTTGTGTGTGTAACGGCAGATTTTCCTACCAAACCGCGCCCCTCTCGTGGACTGGATATTCGACCCTAACTCGCTTCTCGCCTTCGGCACGTTGACCATTCTGGAAATCATACTGGGGGTCGACAACATCATCTTCATCAGCATCCTCGCCGGGAAGCTTCCCAAGGAGCAGCAGGCTCGAGCCAGAACGATCGGGCTCGGCCTGGCGATGGGCACGCGGATCTTGCTCCTGCTCTCGCTGACCTGGCTGATGACCCTGACCGAGCCGCTCTTCGGGTTCCTCTCGTACGAGATCAGTGGACGGGACCTCATTCTGATCGTCGGCGGTCTCTTCCTACTCGGCAAGAGCACGGTCGAGATCCACGACAAGCTTGAAGGTGTGGAAGGCCACCGGTCCGTAGGCCGCGTCGCGTCGTTCTCGGGCGTGCTCATTCAGATCGCACTGCTCGACATCGTCTTTTCGCTCGACTCCGTGATTACGGCCATCGGGCTGGCCGAGAGGGTGAGCATCATGGTCACCGCCGTCGTAATTGCGGTCATTTTCATGATGATCTTTGTAGGACCTGTGAGCCGTTTCATCGAGAATCATCCGACGTTCAAGATGCTGGCCCTTAGCTTTCTTCTTCTGATCGGCTTCGCCCTCGTCGGTGAGGGGCTTTCGCTCCACGTCCCGAAAGGCTACCTGTACTTCGCCATGGGCTTCTCCGCGTTTGTCGAGGTGCTGAACATGAAGTTCCAGAAGAGGTCGGAACGGCCTGTGCAGCTGCGGAGTCCTATCGTCGAATGATTCGGAGCGCTCCGGAACTGCATGTCCAGCCCTGAACCGTCCACTGATCGGCCGCAGCTCGTCGCGAGAATTCTCGTGGGAATGATCCGATTCTATCAGCAGGCGGTTTCACCATACGTCGGTCACGGAAGCTGCCGCTTCGATCCGACCTGCTCGCAGTACACCGTGGAGGCGCTGCAAAAGTTCGGCGTGATAAAGGGGTCGATTCTTAGCGTCTGGAGGATCCTGCGGTGCAACCCATGGGGCGGCTTCGGGTACGATCCGCCGCGCTGGTTCGGCGAAAGGGACGAACCTCCTAATTCCTGAACTCGACATGGGCTACTCCGAACACAAGGATCTCTCAAAAGACCAGCCGATAACGTGCGGCGTGATCACGGTCAGCGACACGCGCACGATCGAAAACGACAAAAGCGGGGCGTTGATGCTGGAGCGCCTGAAGAGTCACGGGCATCCGGTCGACGGATACCGGATTGTGCCTGACGACGCCGATCGGATCGTGGAGGCTGTTTTTGACTTCGCGCACAACGTGGATGTCATCCTGCTCAACGGGGGCACCGGCATCACACGCAGAGACGGCACGTACGAGGCCCTCGCCTCCATTATCGAAAGGCCGATGCCTGGTTTTGGCGAGCTTTTCAGGATGCTGTCGTTCGAGGAAGTGGGCGGTGCGGCCATGCTGTCTCGAGCCTCGGCCGGGATATTCAAAAACACGCTCTTGTTCTCGACGCCGGGATCAACGGCAGCCGTCAGGCTGGCCATGGATCGACTCATCCTTCCCGAACTTCGACATCTGGTCTGGGAGCTCTTAAGGCAGTGGCTTTCAAACCCAGACGGCCGCCGAGATCGGCCGGGTTCAACGCGACCAACAGTCATGCCGCCGCAAGACATAGCATTCAGGCTTTTCAATACCCTCACCGGAAGGGTCGAGCCCCTCCGGCTGGGCGACCCGGGCAGGCTGCGGCTGTATTCCTGCGGCCCCACCGTCTATTCTTACGCCCACATAGGCAATTTCAGAACCTTCCTCACCGCCGATCTCATTGTTCGGGCGGCCCAGGCATTCGGCCTGGCGACCACGTATGTCTCGAACATCACCGACGTCGGCCACTTGACCGAAGACGACGTGGCCGATTTGAGCGGAGAAGATCGGATGACAAGGGCACTTCACTCCGCCGAGGGACGCCGATTTCCCAACGTCTGGGCTTTGGCCGACTACTACACCGACGTCCTCCGCAACAACTGGCGACAGCTCAACCTCGTCGAACCGGACGTAAGACCGAGAGCGTCGCAGCACATGCGCGAGCAAATTCTCACCGTCGAACGACTCATCGAAGCAGGGCATGCGTACGAAACAGCCAACGCAATCTACTTCTCGGTTTCCAGTTTCCCTGACTACGGCAAGCTCTCGGGGAACGTGAATGCCGATCAACTCGAGGCAGGAGTCCGGGACGTGGTGATGGATTCGCAGAAGAGAGACCCACGCGACTTCGCACTCTGGAAGAAGGACGAAAAGCACCTCATGCAGTGGCACAGTCCTTGGGGATGGGGATTCCCGGGATGGCATCTCGAGTGCTCGGTTATGGCGATGCAGTACCTCGGCGAGTCGTTCGACCTGCACGCCGGAGGGGAGGATCTGATCTTCCCCCACCACGAATGCGAGATCGCGCAGGCCGAAAGCCTGACGAACAAACCGTTTGCCTCGCACTGGATTCACACGCGCTTCCTTCAGGTCGAAGGCAAGAAGATGTCGAAAAGCGAGGGCAACTACCTCGTGCCCGCTGAACTCATGGCGCCGGTCACGGATGGCGGACAGGGCATCGACCCTTCCGCGCTGCGGCTCGCCTTGATGTCAGGTCACTACCGGAAGCCGTACAATTTCACGATGAAGCACCTCCGCGACAGCGCGGGGATCGTCGCGCGGTACCGAAGATTGGCTGAGCGAGCCGAATCCGCCAAGGGTGTTGCGGCGAATGGATCCGGACAGATCTCCGGCGCCCTCGACGCAAGCTACGACGCTTGCCTGAGCGCGATGCTCGACGATCTCAACACGCCTAAGGCCCTGGCCGCGGCCCTGGAGGGAGTCAAATCGGTTGAACGGGCGAAAACACTCTCGCCGACCGACGCCGATAACATCCTCGCCTGGCTCTCAAGAATCGACCAACTGCTTGGCTTTATTCTAGGCCCGGAGACACAAGAACCCGCCAATGCTGACGAAACAAATGAACTGGCCGAAACCGTCGACGCTTTGATCGAGGAGCGGTCCAACGCGAGATCCAGGAAGGACTGGACTCGCGCCGACGAGATCCGCGCCCAGTTGGATGCATTGGGCGTGGAAATCCAGGATTCAACCGAGGGGACTACGTGGCGACGGAAGTGACGATGCCTTCATTCCGGCGAGACCTGCGATGCCGTCATTCCGGCGAACGCCGGAATCCAGGTTTCGTTACCTCTGGATCCCGGATCGAGTCCGGGATGACAGCCATCTGACGGCTGTCTGGACGACCCTTTGACTGGAGCCACTGAGCGGGCGATGAGACTCGAACTCACGACCTTCACGTTGGCAACGTGATGCTCTACCAACTGAGCTACGCCCGCAAGGAAACAGGACGGCTAATGTACCACAACCGACGATCCGATGTCAATTTGAACTTCTGTGAATCCCGGCCGGTCATCCTTATACGTCGATCAGCATCGTCGAGACAAAAGGTCGGGCACCGCGGCTTTGCCAGAATGTCAGTCCCGTCGTGTTGGAGTCGAGAACCCCGAGTCGAATCCGGTGCGCCTCGCGCTGCACGGCCCACTCCTTGACACGATCAAGCAGTGTGCTCGCCACGCCGCGCCGGCGCCATTCGGGCGTCACGAACAGCTCGTCCAGATAGGCCTCCAGCACCTGGTCGTAAATGGGGGGCGGATACCACAAGTGTACGGACGCAAATCCAACGAGCTCCGCCTCGTCGTGCTCGGCCACGAACAAACCGTGCACGTTGGCCCCGATCCACTCCGGAAAGTCATTTCGCCACCTTTCGGGCGCATCCTTCGAAATAGCGAGCCTTGGATCAAGCGCACACTGTTCCCGAAGGAAATCGGCCCACAGTGCGGCGAAGCGATTTCGATCGTTCTCTCGGGCGACACGAATCCGAACCTCATTTGCGCGCTGCATGGGCGATCCGCTGTTTCTTCTAAGAATGCCTTTGAATGCGCCCGTAATTTAACCCGCGCTAATTGACCTCACATCAGGAGCTTGAACAAGTGCATCATCGCGAGACGGAGACCACGGCACGAATCATCGATGGCAAGGAGATCGCCGGGCTGATTCGAGCCGAAACGGGAGAGGCGGTGGCGAAATGGCGACAAGGCGGGCACCGCGCCCCATTCCTGTCGGTAGTCCTCGTCGGAGACGATCCCGCGTCGGCTTCCTACGTCAGAGGAAAGACGCGAGCCTGTGGACAGGCCGGCATCGAATCGGACACGCTCACGTACCCCGACTCCATCAAGGAAGTCGAGCTGCTGGCGATCATCGATCGGCTGAACCGGGACGATGCTGTGGATGGAATCCTCGTGCAGCTGCCGCTCCCCAACCAGATCAACGAGCGCCACGTCATCGACCGGATCGATCCGGGTAAGGACGTCGACGGCTTTCATCCCGTCAACGTCGGGAGGCTCGTTCTCGGGCACGCCGGTTTCGTCCCCGCAACACCGGCAGGCATCATTGAGCTCCTCCGGAGATCAGACATTCAGATCGCGGGACGAACGGCGGTAATCGTCGGGCGCTCAAATATCGTCGGCAAACCGCTGGCCAACTTGCTCATCCAGAAAGGTTGCGACGCGACTGTGACCGTCTGCCACAGCCGCACTCCCGATCTCCCGGCGGTCACCCGGCGGGCCGACATCCTCATCGCCGCGATGGGCCGCGCCGAATTCATAACCGCCGACATGGTCAAGGAAGGCGCTGCCGTAATCGACGTAGGGATCAACCGCGTCGACGACCCGTCGACGGACCGCGGATACAGGCTTACCGGGGACGTCGCATTCGACGAAGTCGCACGGAAGGCGGGCTGGATCACTCCGGTGCCCGGCGGAGTCGGACCGATGACCATCGCTATGGTCCTCCGGAATACGTGGCTCGCCGCTTCCCACGCACTCAGCAACTAAGCGGCTTTCCATCTTCGATCTTCCATCTTCCATCTGCCATTTGCCATCTTCCATGCAGTCGCTCGAAATCACCACGGCCACCTCCGGCGACATCGACGGGCTGACGCCCCTGTTCGATGGATACCGCGCTTTCTACGGGCAGCAGAGCGATCCAGGGCGGGCCCGCTCTTTTCTGCTGGACCGACTTGAACGACGTGAGTCGGTCATCTTCATTGCGCGGGTCGCCGGCAAGCCCGCCGGTTTCATTCAGATGTATCCATCGTTCTCGTCGGTTTCGACTGGTCGGATCTGGATCCTCAACGATCTCTACGTCGTGGCCGACAAGCGGCGCCTCGGCGTGGCGAGAGACCTCATCCTGCACGCCCGCGACTGGGCAAGATCGCAGCGGGCGGTGCGACTCGTCCTCGAAACGGCGCGTGGCAACGGCCCCGCCAAGACTCTCTACGAAAGCCTCGGATGGAGCCGCGACAACGAGTTCCACCGGTATTCAATCGAGCTGCATCAGGATTGAACAGCGGTCCGGTCCAGTTCATGCGAGGATACCGCGAGCAGGTCGGCGTAGACTCCCACGAGGCGCGACTCCATGTTCGACCAGACGTACTCTTCGCGCACGGCTCGGGTCGCGTTTTCCATTTCCTCAAGGCGAGGGCCGTTGATCAAACCTTCAATCGTCTTCAGCACGCCTCCGGGGACGGTCGGATCCACCGACGCTCCGCACCCGTTCGTTTCGAAAAAAGCCCTCCAAAGCGGGAAATCGGAATGGATGACGGGTTGACCGAAGTAAATGTATTCGTAGAACTTAGACAGTAAAGAGTCGACGTGATTGGGCAGAGGCTCGAAGAGAGCCAGGCCGAGGTGCGCGTCGGCGTACTGCGCAACGATTTCGGACCATGGGACGTAGCGGTCCCACCCCACTCTCTCGAGAACCGAATCGAGTCCCTCTCGCGCGATACGTTGTTCGGCACGGGCACGTTCAGCCGGAATATGGCTCACGCCCACGATCTTCATGCGCCAATCGAGACCGGCTCGTTTGATCTCCGCGGCCAGGTCGAGCATATGGCTGAGGCCTCTCGAGTTCGAGATCGTGCCGGTGTAGATGAGCGTTAGGCCTCCACTTCTTTTGTCTGGACCGAGACGGTGGGGCGGCAGTACGTAGTTGAGCACAGGAGTCGACGGTGTCGATCGCCCTCGGAGGATGCTCTCGTACGAGGCTTCGGCTAGAATCACGTGGTCGACCCATCGGAAGCACCAGCGTTCTAGAACTCGAAGGAGCCGCCCGCCGAGCTGCCGCCGACCGGCATAGTCCTCGTGCATGTCGTAAATCACCTTGCATCCGACCATTGCGCGTGCCAGGTAGGCCAGTGGAATTAGCTCCGGGTCGTGTATATGAACGACGCGTGGACGCAGTGCGTGAATATGCCGGAGCGACTGCACATGCCGCCTCAGGCGATCCCACAGACCTCGGCCGTCGGAGACTCCGAGAAAGAAAGGATCGGGGTCACGGCCCGGCGTGTCGCGCGCGATTAACCAGGTTTCGTACGAAGCGGCGCGAAGCGTTGCGATCTCCTTCCTGTAGATCCGCGGATCCAGCGGATTGTGAACCGTCGTGACGTGTGCTGCGCGCTGTTTCGCGACCATGGATTTCCGTTTGGAACGAAACGACCGGCTTGGCTATGTTCAGTCGCTCCTTCCTTGAATATAGCCCAGAGGTTCACGACGATACCCAGCGCGCCTCCTTCCTTTCCACACGCCGTGATCGTGTGCACGCGGAACCGTCCGGATGAGGTGCGGCACCTTATGGAGAGTCTGCAGGGGCAGTCGTGTACGCAACCGTTCGAAGTCGTCGTCGTCGATGCGTCGGACGACGCGGTTACGCCTGACGTACGCGCCGCAGCCGACTCTGCGCTGGGTCTGACCGTGAAATACGTCCGCTACCCCGACACCCCATCGCTTGCCCGGCAGAGGAATTTCGGGGTCGAACAGCTCGCGGAGAGCACAAAGTTCGTGCACTTTCTCGACGACGACGTCACGCTCGAGCCAGGATACCTCGAAACCCTTGCGGACGTTCTGGAGCAGCACCCGGACATTGGCGGAATCGGAGGCAGCGTCCTCGATGCCAGAAAGTCCCGAACCAGAAATCGGGTCAGGGATCTCGTCTTGAGGTTCTTCCTCGTCGAATCGTCCACGCCCGGGAAGGTCCTGTCGTCCGGAGGTCTCACCAGCGCGCAATCGGTTCCGCTAGATAGTCGGCTCCAAGTGGAGTGCCTTGGAGGCTGCGCTACCTACCGGCGAGAGCTCGTTGCCGGTCTGCGTTTCGATGACAGTTTGGAAGGGTATTCGATGGACGAGGACCTCGACTTCTCGTACCGGGTCGGGCGGATGGCCAGACTCGTGGTTGAGCCCGCGGCAAAGCTTATCCATCACATCTCTCCCACGGAGCGACACTCTGTGAGGGAGTCGCGAAGTGATCTGATCGTGCATCGGTACTGGTTTGTGGAGAAAAACATAAGCCACCCCTTGAAGAAGCCGGCTTTCTGGTGGAGGATTTTGGGGTCGTTTCTGATGACGTCCCTGTCCAGGAATCCAGACGCCGCAGAAGCGCGTCGAGGCATCGTTGATGGCGTTTCGATCGTGCTGAAACGATCGCATCCGCTGCTGGGTGGGCCATAGATTCTAATTGTAACCAGATCCACACGGCCGACCAGCCGGAACGCGGCTCCAATCCGTTCGTAGTGATATTGATCGTTGTCACTTATGGCCTTATAATCAACTTGGATCTCAACTCCAAAGTCCGAGAGCGGCTCACTCTCATTAGGCCCGGTTCATGTCTGTCATCCCAGCAATAGTGTCACGCCGAGTCCGGCGGTCTTCGCCGGGCAGACTCGCTGCCGCGCTTGCGCTCGCGCTGGTGGCGAGCGTGCCGGCCTTGTCTCAACACGATCCGGAGATCGCCGAGGTTTACAGGCGCGTAACCAGGCAGGGGTCAGACTACGTGGTTGCGGATTCCGCCGTCGTCTACAGCACAATGCGCGCTGAAGAGAAGATCGTCGTCCTCCCAAGAGGTGAACCTGTGCACCGGCTTCGCCAATCTCACAAATGGACCCGCATCCGAACTAGACTTGGAGAGGTGGGATACGTTAGGACGACGGATTTGTCGGACATCTGGATTCTGGTGTCGAAGAACCGGCACATGCTCTACGTGTACCGCGGCATGGAGCGAATAGACGAGGTGCCTGTCGATTTGGCGATCAATTTCAAAGGCGACAAGATTCGACGCGGAAGCTACCTCAATCCAGAGGACTGGCGCACTCCGGAGGGCCTGTTCTACATCACATGGAAGCGATCCAGTAGCCGATTCTACAAGGCCCTGGTGCTGAGCTATCCGGGACCTAGCCATGCGGCCAGAGGACTGGAGCAGAACCTGATTTCCCGCGACGGCTATGCGCGCATCGTTAATGCGAATCAGATGCTGGAGAATCCGCCGATGAACACCCTCCTCGGCGGATGGATCGAGATACACGGTCACGGCATAGATGGCCGCGCGAACTGGACGCAGGGCTGCATCGCACTCGAGAACGCCGACATCGATCGTCTCTGGCGGTACGTGAGCGAAGGAACGTCCGTTTACGTCAGCCCCTATACGCGTGATCGGGCCCGCACGGAGCCAATGCTCATCGCGCACCTTCTGCCTGCCGGCAAGAGGAAGCCGCCGGTCATAAAACCCGCAGGGTCAGTCTATTCGACTACGTTAACGTCCAACGAATAAGCGTTGGAGGATGCCGGCAGCCGCATCCGGGCTGAATCATAACTGGGATATTGTTCGTATTCCGAGATACCCAACCGGCAGCCCGTCGAGGAGAAACATGCGAAACTGGCAGGAATACCGCAATTGGACGCTCCGAGCCGCGTCGACCCTGCTCATTTCGGTCGTCTCGGCGGGCGGAGTGTTCTCTCAGCCGTTCCCGTTGGATGCGTCATTCGTCGGCCCCGAGCGCATCGGAGCGGTTTACCATGTCGAGATCAGCGGAATGATCGACAACGGCCTGGCGCCCTACTTGGATCGCGCGATTTCGGATGCTGAGGAGGGAGACGCTGCGGTGCTGGTGCTGCATATCGACACGTTTGGCGGCCTCGTCGATGCCGCAGACCATATCCGTCAGGCGATTCTATCCACGGCCATTCCAACGGTGGCTCTGATAGACAAAAACGCCGCATCGGCCGGGGCGCTCATTTCGTATGCGGCAGATCGCATTGTGATGGTGCCCGGCTCCTCCATCGGTGCTGCGACGGTCGTCGAGGGAACCGGAGGAGAGGCAGCCCCCGACAAGTATCAAAGCTACATGCGCAGCCTGATGCGATCGACGGCGGAGGCGAACGGCCGAAATCCTGCCATCGCCGAGGCCATGGTCGATGAGTCCATCGAAATCAAAGGCATTTCGGAGGCCGGCACGGTGCTGACGCTTTCGGCTTCAGAGGCGCTCGGCTTCGGCGTCTCGGATAAGACGGTGTCAGGTTTCGACGAGCTCGTCCGGGAACTCGGTCTTGAAGGCCGCGCCGTAATAAGGCATCAGGCGACCGGGCTCGAGCAATTCCTCAGGTTCTTTGCGTCACCGGTCGTCCAATCGATACTCATGCTGATGATGCTGGGAGGACTTTATTTCGAGCTTCAGACGCCCGGCG
>DATKEJ010000328.1:0-14404 GCA_035512315.1 Rhodothermales bacterium
AAGGGACTGGGACCCTTCTACGAGCTCGAGACATCCTCACCTGCCGCCGCGCTCGCGCCGGGCGAGGAGTTGACGCACGTCCACCGGACATTCCATTTCCAAGGCCCGGAGGGCGCACTCGACTCTATCGCCCGCCACACACTTGGGGTCTCACTGCAGCGGATCACATCCGCATTCAGCCCGTGAGGGAATTCACGTTGCGTCTTGAATTACAATCACTCGAGCCGTTTCACCGGCCGGCCCAGTAGCGAATTCTAGTAGTCGCCCGTGCCTGGGCTCGTGGCCTCGTCGACGGTCGAGTAGCCGCCCGGCCGCAACTCCTGAAGGGCTTCGTTCATCTTGAATAGGACGATCAGCAGCTCACACCAGATCCGAGCCGCGATTGCCCCGCCGACCAGTATCACGATTCCATACAGGAATTGGCCGGCAAAAATCGTTGTCAGGCCGCCGATCACCGCTCCTATAAGCATCAGCCAGTAGACGAGCGTGATGATCTTCGGAGTTAGCATCTTGTCGAAAAAGAGGAAGTCTTCCTTTCTCATTCTACTCTCCGCATTTGTCAGTTGGTGTGCTGTCCGATAACCGTTGATGACCGGTCCGGGACATGAGGGGTCATGCTTGAGAAACTATGGCAGCCGGATAAGTCTGCCAAACTTGTGCATGGTGCATAGTGCATGGTGCATGGTGTTTGGTGCATGGTACATCGTCAGACTTAGTACCTTCCATCTGCCATCTGCCATTTGCTAACTGCCATTTGCCATGCCTCTTCGGCTGCTCGAAATCACAGTACCTAAAGATGAACTCGAAGGAATCCCCAAGTTGCTGGAGGATGTTCGGACAGTCCAGATTTGGACGTCCGAAACGTCGGACGAAACCGGCCGCGTGAGCATCCTGCTCGACGCAAAGGACTCGGAGGCGGCGACAGACGTTCTTGTCGACCGGTTCGAGTCGAACGAGGGTTTCCGGGTAGTCCTGCTGCCGGTCGAAGCAACGCTGCCGACCGTTGAGAAGCCGGATGAGGATGACGCGGTGAATACCGAGGAGGCGGAGTCGAACGCGAACGGTCCGCGGAGAATCAGCCGCGAGGAGCTTTACGAGGACATCGGCGAGGCCAGCAAGTTGACTCAGACCTATGTCGTTATGGTGGCCTTGTCGACCGTCGTAGCCGCCGTCGGCCTGATCCGCGGCGACATTGCGATCGTGATCGGCGCGATGGTCATAGCTCCTCTGCTCGGTCCGAACATCGGGTTGTCACTTGCTTCCGCGCTTGGTGACCTCGATCTCGCAAAGCGGTCGTTCAAGGCAATCAGCGCCGGGGTGTCCACGGCTGCGACTGTATCGCTCCTGCTCGGGGTTGCACTGACGGTCGACCCGTACGGCCCGGAAATCGCCAGCCGGACTCACGCGGGGCTTGGCGACGTCGCGCTCGCGCTGGCCGCCGGGGCTGCAGGCTCACTGGCGTTTACGAGCGGAGTTCCGGCCATCGTCGTGGGAGTGATGGTCGCGGTGGCGCTTCTCCCTCCTCTCGTCGTGGCCGGGCTACTCGCCGGATCGGGACACGGGAAGCTTGCATTCGGGGCGTTCATTCTCGTGCTGACCAACGTGACCTGCGTCAACCTTGCCGCCGTTGGGACCTTCCTGATTCAAAAGGTGAGACCGAGAACATGGTGGGAAGCCGACCGAGCCAAGAAAGCGACGTGGATTGCCGCCGCCACGTGGATCATCATGCTCGGAATCATGGTGACCCTGATTCTGGCGGGACTCCTCGAAACCGATGAGGGGGTCCGGTAATCGGATTCAATTCTGCTTTCTGATCTCTGATTTCTGATTTATTTCTGCTTTCTCATCGCCTCCACCTGCCCCTGCCGGGCATAATCCGCCGCCTCGCCGAGAATCCGGGCCGCTTCTTGCGGGGCGTGGAAGCCCATCGAATTCTCCGCCGCGATAAAGTCGAGCCGCCACTGCGCCTTCCGCTGCAGCTCCAAAGATTCCGCCAACTCCGCATCCGTAGCGCCCGATTGCCTTGCTGCGTTGATGGCGTCGAGCTGGTCCATCAGCGCGTCGCCGGCACGCTGGAGCAGGCTGAAATTCCTACCCTGGATGGCGTCGACCCGGGCCAGGAGCTCGTCCTTGTCCACCCGGTGACACGTCTGGCAGGCGTTGTCGATGTTGAGCAGGGGGCTCCGCACCCAGTGGTCTGAAACCTTCGTCGCTCCGTCGCGCTGGTACGGCATGTGGCAGTCGGCGCAGGCGACGCCGGCCCGGGCATGAACCCCCTGCGACCAAAGCTCGAACTCGGGATGCTGGGCTTTCAGAATTTCCGCGCCCGATTCCGCGTGCCGGAAGTCGAAGAACCGGGATCCGTCCGGAAAGGAAGTCTCATTCCAGTGCGCTTCCAAATCCTCCGCGCGCAGCCCCTTCGTCCATGGATACTCAAGCGGCATGGCGCTCGCGCAGTAGTACTCGACGTGGCACTGCCCGCAGACGAACGATCGCATCTCCGTCAGGGAGGCCAACTTGTTCGGATCGTACGGCTCGGCGCGATCGGTTGCTCGCCATCGTTCGATGGACGGCATCTGAGGGACGGGCGCTTCCGAGTTCGCCAGGCTCCGAATACCTTCGATGAATGCGGGTCGCGTCACGCGGATTTCCATCGTGTTCGGGGTGTGGCAGTCGACGCACGAAACGGGATTGGCGTGGCCCGACTCCCTGAGGAGGGCATTCGTCTCCTCATACGACATCTGGTAGGTCTTCTCCAGCCCTGCGGCCGCGTCGCCGTCGCCGAGTTGCCGGTACAGCGGCATGATGGAGGCGTGGCAATGCAGGCACGAGCCGGACTGCGGCTTCGTCAGGCGCAGCGTGTTCTCCTGATCCTCGAGCATGTACGCGTGCCCGCGACGGTCGCGATAGTCGATCGAAAACGCGTATCCGTCGAACATCCGCTTGAGCCACGGGTCGCGCTCGATCTTCTGCTCGGGGAGCGCCTCGCTCCCTCCATGTCCCCCGAACCGCGTTCGCGTGGCAATGGCGGTCAGCTTGTACGAGTCGAACTGCCTCGGCCAGTTGACGCCCCACTGTTCGGGATCGGTCGTGTCGTCATCCACCTCCTGGATGAGCGCGTAGGGCGTGCGGCCCTCGGTCTTCCGTTCGAGGATGTTCATGAGCAGCGCTACAATTCCGATCGTCACGAGCGCGGTGACGGCCACGACTGCAGCATATCCTAGTGAGCGCTTTTTCACGTTCATGAATCAGTTGTTTTCCGATTAGGGGGCAGTTACGGATTCGAGCTTGCCCATCCCCGCCGTCTCGCCGTGGCCGACCGATCGATGGCAGTGGACACAGTTTATGGGTCTGTTGGACCCCGTTTGGCTCAACGTTCCTTCGAGAATTCCACCGTGGCAGGCGCGGCAGTTTTCTTCGAGAACCACGAGGTTCTTCTCTCGGATGACGATCGGCTCGGGGAAATCCTGGAGCGTGAATCCCTTCGAATGCCAGAATCCATTCTCCGCCTTGGCCATCCACTTTGGCACGAAGGCATTCGGAAGATGACAGTCCACGCATCCGGCCACCGCTTGATGGCTAGACTTCTGCCAGGAATCGAAATTGGGATCCATAATGTGGCAGTTGACGCAGGCTTTCGGATCGGAGCTGAAGTATGACCATCCCTCGCCGTAATAGAAGGTGAATCCACCGAGGCCGAGCATGATGCCGATCGCCGCAGGGAGGATGAAAACGGCCGTTTTCGTGCCTGATCGGAGTCGGTTGTCGTCGGTCTGCATGGGATTGTTGGTCGCGACAGGAAATTAATGGGCCGGGCGGTAGGATGCACGGAACGCACAAGGTCCGTCATCCCGGACTCGATCCGGGATCCAGAGAAGAAGGTCACGGCCGCGTCGGATTCATAGGTCCCTCAGTCGCTGCGCTCCTTCGGGATGACAAACGCTGCGCTCCTTCGGGATGACAAACGCTGCGCTCCGTTCGAGATGACAATGGGGGCTTGATTGAGACGTCCTGGAAGGAGGTCACATTGCTCTCGGTCTCACAACCTGCTATCATCCCACGGAAACGCCACGCCACCCCTACCCTTAAACGCCGCGCGGCCAACAACCCGCTCTTGGAGATGTGCTCATGAACCACGAACCGCAATCCAGTTGGTTGATACGCATTATCACCGGCGTCTGTCTACTCCTGTCCAGCACGGTCGCAGGCGCCGTTCTCGGCCTCGTGTGGGTCAAACTGTTCGTCACGGCTAAATCCATGGGGTGGGACGGCCTCGCCGATGTTCTCGGGGGGATGATGCTCGGTGGACTCGTCGGCCTCGTGCTCGGCGGATTGATGATCGCTCGACTGCCCGTGCGAAGGCAATGGGCAAATTTCGCCATCGGGCTGGCTGTGGTTGGGCTCACGATTGTAGGACTCCCGCTCACCGCGCCGGACCGAGAGGAAGCGCCCCCGCCGGCGGTGAAAACGTCATTCCAACCATTCTTTCGAATCGGCCTGCGGTTGAGCCACACAGAGGAAATCCTTTCGGCAGTTGCGGCGGCGGAGCGCCCCCTTCCCTTTACCGAGGCCGAGGTGTCTTCGGGCAAACCGGAACTGGTCTACGTAGGTTGGGGCCCCGACTTTCATCGCTGCACGGGCGTCCCGTCCGAAATCGATCTAGAGAGCGTCGTAACCCGGATCCGGAGAGTAATCGCTTCAGCGGATCTCGCCTGTAAAACTCCGGAGAACGATCTAGGCCTATCCGTTTCCTGGAATATGGCGGGTGAGACGGGTAATCAAAGTTTGGATGTTGGCTGCCTGCCCGATCAACCTGCGTTTCGCGAACTCGCGGATGCTATCGCCAATCTTGGACGCAGGCTGTGCGGCACTAACGCGGTGAGTCCATCATGACGAGCCCGCGCGCACGTGTCTTCACGTTCTCCATTTTGCATTTTGCGTTTTGCGTTTTGCATTGCCCGCCTTACCGGACGACGACCATTCTTTTCGCTGCCGCTCGCCCATCCACCGAAAGCCGGTACAAATAGATGCCTGCGGCAAGTCCTGCAGCATCGAACGACACCTCGTAGGGACCCGGCCCGAGCGGGGAATCGAGCAGCGTCGTCAACTGCCTTCCGAGCTGGTCGTAGATCTCGAGTCTTGCGTGCGCCGCGGGCCGCTCCAGCACGAATCGGACAGTCGTAAGGAAGTTGAAAGGATTTGGGTAGTTCTGATCGAGAAGGGGTTCGACCGGCGGACGTTGAGCAGCCTCGAGCCGTCGGGCAATCCCGGCAGGTAGGACCACGCCGGATTCTCGAGATCGGTTAGGGCGACGCCGAGATGGGTGCCGGCGTAGAGTCGCGTGGCGCCGGCTGCGATGGATTGGACGTCGTCGGGAACTCCATGGCCGACGCTTGTCCATCGAGCGCTATCCCAACGCGCGATATTCTTGGCCACGACGTCACCGGCCGCGTTGAAGGAGCCACCGGCAAAGATGGATCCATCGACGCCCCGAGCCAGTGCGGTCACATAACCGTCGATCCCTTGCCCCATCACCGGAAATACAGGAAGCCAGTGCCTCTCGGTGGGATCCCACTTCGCCACACCATAGGCGGCGGTGTCTCCGATGGAGGCGAACCACCCCAATGCGTACAGGCCTTCGTCTCCGGTCTCGAGCCCGTTGACGTACCCCCCAAACTCGCCTGAGAGGGGGTTCCAGGACGACCCGTCCCACTCCACGACCATCTCACCGGACGCAAAAATCGTCGTGCCAGAAACGGCCAGATCGCTTATGAACCCCATCTCGGAGCCGATTCCTTCGCCGAGTTGCGACCATTTGGATCCATCCCAAAGGGCCACCCTCGACACAGCGACTCCGTTGACCTCAACAAAATGGCCCCCGCAACGAGATTCCCCTCGTCGTCAACCGCAAGAGCCGATACCGGCGGGTTGCCTGTACCCTTGGCAACGCCGATCCGAGTCCGCTCCCCGTCCTCCAGCCACCAAAAAGCGGTGTTGCAGTCCGGCTCGTTCGAAACACCGCACACTCTGCCGGGTCCGAGGGCCGCGAAAATTCCGGTGGACCCGACCACCCAGTAATCCGCATTCAGACCTGGTGACGGCCCGAGAATCTCCCACTCCTCCCCGTTGAACCGATACGGACCCCCTTCCGGGAAGGCGTACAGGTCGTCCCCGAAAGTGGAAATGGGCGGGAGCGGGCCCGGGGGAGCGGGGATGACGGATGCCGTGATTGTAGAGAGATCCAGGATGGCCAGATCGCCCTCGGTCGGACCGCGTCGCGCATAGATCGTGCTGTCGCCGGCGATGATGTTCGCGCCCTCCCATCCCGGGATGGTGAGGTCGTGCAGCTCCGAGCTGGCGAACTCGCGGAATACAGTGCCGTAAACCGGCAGGGATCCGAACCGTTGGTACCTCTCTCCGGTGATGATCAGATAATCCTTCGTACTCTCGACGTTTGTCACAGTCCGGAACACGCTGGGCGGATTGAACCGGGGGTCCCAGTGGCTGTCGTCGGAGAACGAGGGTTGCGCCCAGAGCGGCGCAGGCGTGAGGAAGCGGCCGGCGACCACAAGCAGCATCCAGGGCCAAGATGGACGATTTCTTTGAGTTGTCGTTCTTGTCACAGAGTTACCCCTTACCAATCACGCACCAGCGTCGCGACCTCGACCTCGACCATCTTACCAGCCTCGATTCGATACACATACCGGCCGCTCGGCAAATCGCCGGCATCCCATACCTGCGTGTGCCGACCGGGACCCAGCCGCTGCGCGTCGATCAGCCGTGTGACACGTCGTCCCAGCGCATCGAAAACCTCCAGGGTGACCTCCGACGCTCCATCCAAAGTAAACGCGATGGTTGTGGAACCACTAAACGGATTCGGGTAATTAGAGGACAGTGATGGCCCGGCCGGGATCTGGGGGGATTCCTCCGCGGCAACCGGAGCCGTCGATCCGACATTGGTGCTGTAGATCCCGTTTCCGTGCGTCGCGACGACCACCAGTGCATCTTCGTCCCTGGAATCGATCATGTCGACGCGCACGTTACCAATCGTCTCTGTACCGGTACGATACCACTCCGTAATGACGGGACGCAACTCAGTCGTGTAGAAGAGGCCCACACTGGTACCGGCGAAATAGTATCGCGTGCCCTGGTGGTTCAAGATCTCGACCCAACGAACCGACGGCCCGCTGCCCGAACCGTCCGGAAACTCTTCGAGATTTCCGCCGGCGGGGGACCAGTGCCCCCCTCCGTTGGTCGTAAAGAAGATGCTCGGAGACTCGTAGTTCGAGATGGCGATCAGGGCATGGTCGCCGTCCTGCCGGTCGACCGCGATGCTGTTGATCCACACCTGGAAGCCCGTCGGGAACCGATTGCTCGAGATGTCGACCGGTACCGGATTTGCCTCATTCGCCTTGTCGAGCCTGAACATCTGACCTTCCTCCCGGGCGTAGTAGAGCCGATTGGGCGGGTTCGTCGACATCTCGAGTGCCGTGGCCCAACGCTCCCCTTCCGTGGCGGACAGCTTGACCCAGTTCAGATTGGAATCCCGAGCAAATTTTGGGATCTGCGTGACGTCGTGATTTCGCCAGATGTGCGTCTCTCCCGAGTAAAACATCATCTTCGTGTTGACGGGATTCAGCACCCACGGATGCACGAACAGCCGGTTGCCTGAATCTTTCGGGTCGACGTGGGTCTCGCGGCCCCGTTCATCCAGACGGTTGCCGTCGGGGTCGATTTCCTCCCGGAGCACCTGTCCGTTTTGATACGATACGTAGTAGTACTCCTTGTTCCTCGCAATGGCTGCGTAGCCTCCGTCCCCTCCCTGGATGTGCGTCCACCGCGCATTTTCGGTATTGGAGTTGACGAAATCCGTGCCGTTGTCCTGCATCCCACCGACGATCGTGCTGTCACCAGGGGCCGATTGATCGATCGCGACCGTGTAGAACTGCGAGGTAATGTAACCGTTCTCGAGGGTTTCCCACTCGACATCCTCCGCCAACGCGTTGTCGGTCCGACTCACGCCCCCGTCGTGAGCAGAGTACATCACGTTCGGATCGCTCGGCGAGAAAAGGATCGCGTGTTGATCCGGGTGATGATTGAGGTGCCACCCAATAATGACCGCGTTGTCCTTCGTGGAGAACCCGTTCGTGGATCGGACGAGCTCCACGCCGCCGACGAACACGACGTCCGGATCGACCGGATGCACCGCGATTACCATGCAGTATCCACCTTGGGAGTTAAAAGTCGTCGGAGTCAATCCGCTTGTCCTTTCCTCCCATATGCCGCCGGCTCCCGATCCGTCGCCGGACTGATACTCGTAGCGCCACAGTTTGCCCTGTGAAGTGAGGAAGTACACAATTCGCTCGTCGGCCGGCGAGATGGCCATCGTCATGTGATAAATGAAAAAGCCGCTCAATCGATCAGGCGTGATGTCGACCCAATGATCGCCGTCCTCCGACCGCAAAAAGCGGGAGGAGGCTCCCACAGTCGGACTGGCGGCGTAAAAAACACCGCTCGATGCAGCCTGGACAATGTCCACCTCCATGTACCGCGGCTTACTTGCAATGATGAGAGTCCACGTTTCACCGCCGTCACGCGTCCGGTAGATCCCGTGCTGGGTTGCGGCGTACAGATCCCTACCAGGCGCATTGCGATCGATAAGGAGCCGCCTCACCGGCGAATACCCGGCGCCCGGCTCGAGTCCGCGCGGGCTCGACGGCAGGCGCGTCCAGCTAGTCCCACCATCGTCAGATCGGTAAACCCCTGCACCGGATATATCCTGAGCCGAACCCCGGCTTTCCCCCGTACCCATGTACCAGATGTCGGTGCGACCCGGTTGGACGTCTTGCACGATCGCCGTCACGTTGTGGGGAAGCTCGGGTGAAGTCACCTTGATCCATGACTCCCCTGCATCTTCCGATCTCCAGAGGCCGCCGGACACAGCGCCGGCGAGGATCACGTTTTCATCCGTTGCGTCGAGGGCGAGAGCACGAGTGCGGCCACCTACGTTGAACGGCCCGCGTGCCCGCCACTGGAAATCCGTACCGGTCTTGGTCACTTTCTCCGCAAATCGCCTGCCGACAAACCGCAGCTCTTGCTCCCGCATGTCGTTCGGGACTTCGCCCGTGACAATGCTGCGGGTCCTCATCCACTCGAAGCGCTCCCGGTCGATCGAATTCTCGGAGGCCGGCGGGGTATTAGGATGGACGTGAGGCTCGGCCTCGTTGACCGTATCAACGAGAAATGCTGCCACAACGTATCCCAGCGCCAGAGCCAAAGGGATACAGCTGGTCGGTATCGATTCGAACAGCCTGCTCACTGGTGAGGGTCAATTCGAGAGCCGTGTCGGTCTTAGTGTAGGAATGAGGTGCCGAGGGGTCAAGGCAGTAAGAGAGTTCCAGGTGCATGGTGCATGGTGCATGGTACTTGGTGCTTGGTACTTGGTGACACTTGCACGGAAACGCGGAACCTGGAACCTGGAACCGCCTAGACGCCAAACACCATCACCATCGCCCCGGAAATTGCGATAACCGCTCCGGCGATGGCGTGCCCATGGTGATGACTGACTTGGAGCAACTTGAACCGGCCGACACCTTCATGAGCCAGCAATACCTGGATCAACATCATGCCGAGCGTGATCACGGTGAAGATTCCGGAAACGAGCAAGACGGCGTGCCAGCTGTCGGCCGCGGCCACGAAGAGTAGCGGGATGAGCGGCTCGCAAGGGCCCAGTACAAACAGCGCGAACAACGCCCACACGGTCACCTGCTTCTTCGGGTCAGCGGTTTCGTGCCGGTGCTCCCGCGCGTGTCGGATGCCCCAGAGGGCATACGCAATCCCGAATCCAATGAGCAGAAGTCCGACGAACTCAGCCCGCTGCGTCTCGAAGGCCTCCAGCGCCGTCAGCCGGAAGCCGAAAAACAAACCCAAAGCTCCGATGCCGAGCGATGAGCCCACGTGGCCGACGCCCGAGACCAACGTCACGGACATCAGCTTCGCCCGCGACCAGCGCTGTGCGCGGCCGATGCTCACGAAGGGGATCCAGTGATCCGGCGCCAGCGCGTGAATGAAGGCGATGGCAGCGGTCGAAATCAGGAGGACTGTTACTGACGTTGTTTCCATCGAGCGTGTCTTTCTGTTAGAGTTCGTGCAAAAGGATGAATACGAGCGTAGCAGTCGGCAGCCACCGACGCATTTGGGTTTCGACAGCCACCCCGTGCTTCAGCGCGGGGTAACGGAGGCGGAAAACAGAATCTTGGGGCTTCAGCCCCAGAACGGAGGCGCTCGAATTCGCTTCGGGCCTCGCCGGGCTGAAGCCCGGCTCGGAGGGTTTGGGTATCGGCTCGTCGCCAGATCCAGGGTGACCGCACAGATCAGATAGCTCCAGATTTCTCCAGCCGCCGCACCGTTGCCTGGATCCCGGCTTTCGCCGGGATGACGCGATCGCGGATCCATCTGCCATTTGCCATTTGCCATCTTCCATCTGCCATCTGCCACCTGGATCAAGCCCGGGATGACAGGACGTTTAGCGTTTCTCGTTTAGCGTTTCTTCAACATATCCTCGGCAACTGCTCCCCCACCAACGTGTCCACGATCCGCTGTCCGCCGATGCGGGTCTGCATGGAGACGAGTCCGGCGCGGCCGGCGGTGACGGACCCGATGATCACGGCGTCCCGACCGTACTCGTGCCGTCGCATCGCCGCCAGGACATCCTCGGCGGCCTCCGGTGCGACCGAGGCGACGAGCTTGCCCTCATTGGCTACGTAGAGCGGATCCAGTCCCAGAAACTCACAGGCGCCCGCGACGGGAGCCTTGACCGGGATCGCCTCCTCTCGAATCGTGATCTCGACCTTCGAAGCGGATGCGAACTCGTTCAGCGTCGCCGCGACTCCCCCTCTGGTGGGATCGCGCAAAGCATGGATGGCCTCCCCTCCGGCCTGCAGCATGACCTCCACGAGGCCGTTCAGCGGCGCGGTGTCGGATGCGATTGAAGTCTCGAACTCGAGACCCTCGCGTTTGGACAGAATCGCCATCCCGTGATCCGCGATCGACCCGCTGACTATGATTATATCGCCCGGCATGAGCTCGCTCGATCCGATCACGAAGTAATGGTCGATGACGCCGAGACCCGTCGTGTTGATGAAGATATTGTCCCCCTTGCCCTTGTTGACCACTTTCGTGTCGCCGGTCACGATCGCCACGCCGGCGCGGTCGGCGGCCCGTCGCATCGAAATCACGATTTCGCGGAGGTCGGCGAGCGGGAGGCCCTCCTCGAGGATCATCCCGACGCTCATGTAGAGGGGCCTGGCGCCCGACATCGCGACGTCGTTGGCGGTGCCGTTCACGGCCAGATCGCCGATGTTTCCTCCGGGGAAGAAGATCGGATCGACGACGAACGAGTCGGTGCTCATCGATATCCTGCCCTTTTCCATCACGAGCGTCGCGCAGTCGTCGAGACGTCTGAGCTCCGGATTGTCGAATGCCCAGACGAAGAGATCCCGGATGAGCCGGTTCATCATCTTTCCGCCCGAGCCGTGACTGAGTTGGACCGTATCGTGCTCCGTGATCGGAAGCGGGCACTCGCCGAAACCGTCGATCCGCATTGTGCCTTGTTTCATGACTCCTCCGCCTCGAACAAATGGTGTCGCGCGTATGCGTAGTAGGCCGAGCACGCGCCCTCGGACGAAACCATCGTGGCGCCGAGGGGCGTCTCGGGCGTACACTGTCTGCCGAAAGCCGGACACTCGTAGGGCTTCTTGAGTCCCTGCAGGACGAGGCCGCTGACGCAGATTTCCGGTTCGTCCACCGAGAGATCGCCTACGGAGAAGGCGAGTTCAGCGTCGTGGATGCGGTAGGGCTCGCGCAGCCTGAATCCGCTCGCGGGAATTTCCCCAATCCCCCGCCACTTCCGGTCGGTCAGCTCGAACACTTCCGCAATCAGATTCCGCGCGGTTGTGTTGCCTTCGCGGCCGACGGCTCGCGAGTACTGGTTCTCCACGTCCGCCGTCCCCTTTTCCAGCTGGCGAATGACCATCAGGATGCCCTCGAGCATATCCACCGGCTCGAATCCCGTCACCACGATCGGAACGCCAAACTGCGCGGCGATGGGCTCGTATTCCTCCCATCCCATCACGGTGCAGACGTGGCCCGCGGCGAGGTAGCCCTGCACGCGATTTCGGGGGGATGACAGGAGCGCTTGCATCGCCGGCGGGACGAGAACGTGGGAAACCAGGACTTTGAAATTCGTGAGGCCTTCCCGGTGCGCCTGCCAGACCGCCATGGCGTTGTTGGGGGCCGTGGTTTCGAAACCGACGGCAAAGAAGACGACGGTCTTGTCCGGATGCTTGCGCGCGAGATCAACCGCATCGAGGGGTGAATAGACGACGCGGACGTCCCCTCCCTTCGACTTCACCACGAAAAGATCCTTTTCGGATCCGGGTACGCGCAGCATGTCGCCGAACGAGGTGAAGATGACGTCTGGTTGCGAAGCGATCGCGATGGCCCGGTCGATAAGTTCGAGGGGCGTAACGCAGACGGGGCATCCCGGACCGTGGACGATCTCGATGCCGCGCGGCAGGAGTTGATCGATCCCATTGCGGATGATCGAGTGCGTCTGTCCTCCGCAGATTTCCATTATGACCCACGGTTTCGTGGTCACTGCGTGGATTTCGTCGATGATTTTCCGTGCGATGACCGGGTCGCGGAATTCGTCGAGGTACTTCATGATGACCCCGCCGGGTTGTCTTTCCCGTTCCTTTCGAGCGGCATGCCGAATATGTCAGTGCCTTCCTCCTCGGCGATCTTCACGATCTCGTCCCATAGATCAAGCGTCTGCTGCGCCTCATCCTCGTCGAGGACGTGAATGGCGAAGCCGGCGTGGACGAGCACGTACTGGCCGATATGCACGCCGGGGACGTACGCGAGGCAGGCCGTATTGACGGCGCCTGAGTAGTCGACGCGGCCCATTTCGAGACCGTGGTCCTGATAGGTGGCGATCAGTTTACCGGGGATAGCGAGGCACATGAGTCGGGTGCTTGGCTTTTTCTCACAGAGCCGCGAAGATTTCTTCTCGCGCGAAGCCGCAAAGAGCGCAAAGAATTTTACTGACGGCGACAGTCGTCTGTCCGTAGGCAATTCCGCCATAGCTCGTAGGAGGGAGCCGACTCGTGATGACCTCGAATCCCTGCCCTGCCTGCGGAGCGAGGAGCCGAGATGATTCCCACACGGAGCGCACGGAGAGCACAGAGAGGATTACCTGGAGCGTCGGTCTTGCAGACGCCGGATTCAACACCCCGGACGCTGGACGCTCAGTCTCTGCGCTGCCACGGCTGCTTGCCCATACGCTAGTCCGCCATCATTGGTCGGGACGCGCCGGTGCATGATGACCTCGAATCCCTGTGACTGGAGCTTCGTCCGGATGTCGTCGAACAGCAGCCGGTTCTGAAAGACGCCGCCGCTGAGACCGACGCGGTTGACGCCGGTTTCGGAGCGGGCGTGGACGGCGGCGCCGACGAAGAGGTCGGCGAGGGAGGCGTGAAACGATCTTGCAATAACGGAAGTTGGAACGTCGTTTTGGAGATCGTCGACGATGAATCGGAGGATGGGGGTCCAGTCGAGGGAACACCCCGCCGGTTCGAAGACGCCGTCATCCCGGGTTCCGGATCGAGTCCGGGGCATGCTTTGATCCGGGATCCAGTTCGAATGAATGCCTCGCGGGTTGAAACCCGCTCGGGGATCACTGTTTGGCCCAGCCGGCCCCGGGCTGAAGCCCGGGGTGACTTCCCGCCCCTTAAGGACTGAGATCGCCTCCCGGGAAAGTCGCTCCGAAATGGAGCCCGGGGTGGTTAGCCGTCCAGGAATGAGGCCCGGGGAGCGACCAGCGACACCTCCCTCCGCTGCTATCTCCAACGCAATCGCAGCCTGACCCTCGTACGTGACCTCGTCGCACAATCCCAAAAGCGCCGATACACCGTCGAAAAGACGCCCGCACGAGGAGGTCAACGGGGTGTTGATCCCCTGGCGAATCACCTTATCGAACGCCTCACGTTCGGCGGCGGACTTGAATGGGAGGAGGCTGTCGGAAAGCCACGCTGGGATGGCCGTCGGACTTGGAATCGAGTGGCGTCCATTCGGGCAGGCCGCCGCCCGCGGGGCGCT
Organism: Rhodothermales bacterium; assembly: GCA_035512315.1. Taxonomy (GTDB): domain Bacteria; phylum Bacteroidota; class Rhodothermia; order Rhodothermales; family DATKEJ01; genus DATKEJ01. The sequence continues at coordinate 14,158 of DATKEJ010000328.1, forward strand.
CTCTGGCCTGCCCCTACGGAAGGGGTCGTTGCCAGGATGACTGGCCTGTAAAAGTGCGTACGCCGTCCGCCACGGATGTTTGATCGCCGCCGTGCCCCCAGGCAAGGCGAAGGGACGCAGCCACGCGAAACGCTCGAAATCCGCGAGGTCTCCGACCAAAACCTCCCCGCCCCAGATCGTGCCGTCGGTTCCATAACCCGTGCCGTCGAGGATGATGCCGATCGTTCGATCCGTCACGCCGTTCTCC
>DATKEJ010000329.1:0-4007 GCA_035512315.1 Rhodothermales bacterium
ATGCAGCAACGTTCGCCCGCGGTGAATCCGGCTCTTCACGGTACCCATGGGAAGTCCCGTGATCGACCCGATCTCCTCGTACGATAGATCCTGCACGTCTCGTAGTACGACTACTTCGCGAAACGACTCCGGCACGTTTTCGAGTGCGCGCTGAGCGCGGTCGTACTGCATGGCAATGTCGAGGTTGGCATCCAGACCCGGAGCCTCGTCCTCCATATCCATCATGTATTCGCCGTTCTCCTGGCTTACGAGCTGGATAGAGGAGAGCTGGGCTCTATTCCGGCGCCTGTATTCCGAGCGCGCCAGGTTCCCGGCAATCGTGTATAGCCACGTAGTAAATTTCGCGATGCGGCGATAGGAATGGCGACTCTTGAACACACGCAAGAACGTATCCTGCGTAAGGTCTTCCGCGACCTCGACATTTCCGACGAATCGAAAAAGGAAATTGCGGACCGGCCGACTATGGCGTCTCACGAGCAGCTCGAAGGCCTCCTCCGATCCGCTCTGTAGTTGCGTCATCAGGTCTTCGTCGCTTTCTCGCCGGAGGGCATCGAGGCGGGCCAGGCGGGGGGACATGGGCTGTTCCATATCAGGAAGGAATCTATTTGCAGGTTCAGCGTGTCTGACGCAGCCGCTATTTCCATGGCGACAGCCCCAGGGAAGAAAGGTATCTGCGCTCGTGGCCTCGCGAAGCCGTTACTTTTTCCGTTCTGCTGTGAGAAATTCACGGCCGGCACCTGTAGGGGAATCCCCTAGGAAAAGGGCGCGCGCCGGCTCCGAGCTGCGAATAGGTGCTTAAATCCCCACACACCTGAGGAATTAGGAAAGGATGATCTCGTTCAGAAGGGCGGAAGCTGTACCGGCCCCGCAGTATCATCCGGCTCCGGGAAACCGGCTCACGCTCTACACGGACGGGGATCGTGCCTTTGAGGCGGCGTACGATGCCATCCGGAACGCTACGGATCGGGTATGGCTGGAGACATACATCTTCGAACCGGACGAAGTCGGCAACATGGCCAGGGACGCGCTCGCCGAGGCCGCCTTACGCGGGTGCTCGGTGATTCTGCTGTTCGATCGATGGGGTTCTCCGAAAATCGGCCTGAAATACGCCCGCCCCATCGTGGAAGCCGGCGGCAGGGTTGCCGTTTATAATCCCGTGCTTCCGTGGAAAAAGATCGGGCGCAAGATCGCTCCGGTATTTTATCGAGATCATCGGAAGATCCTGATCACCGACGAGATCGCATTTTGCGGCGGGGCAAATGTGAGCATCGACTACGGGGGGCCGGGACCCGAGCTCTTTTTCGATCTAACACTTAAGATCGACGGGCCTTGCGTACAGGATCTCGCCGCCGTGTTTCTCGAATCACTCGAAGTTACGGCCGGAGGTGCGCCGCCGGTGCCCGTCCGGCCGAAGCCCAACCCGGGGGGCTCGGTGGCCCAGGTACTCGTCCTGAACCGGAGACGAAAAAAGAGGGACCTCGATCTGGCCCTCCAGCAGGCGCTCGACCTCGCCAGCAAGACTTGCTTCATCATGACGCCCTATTTCGTCCCACCGGATTGGTTCAACGAGGGCCTCATCGCAGCTTCCCGGCGTGGCGTAGACGTGCGCTTGATGACGGCGGGCTTGTCTGACGTGCCTCTCGCTCGTATCGCCGGCAGGCACCTATACACAGGGCTGCTCGAAGCAGGCGTGCGAGTCTTCGAGCTGAAAGACCCGGTGCTTCACGCGAAAAGCATCACCATCGATGGACGTTACAGCATCGTCGGCTCGTATAACGTCGATGCCTACGGTGGGAAGTACAATCTCGAAGTCGGAGTTTCCACGACCGAGCGCGAACTTGCTAACCAGCTCGAGCGCGAGTTCGAACGGCGAACGTTGGATTCGGACGAAATCGATCTCGAGACGAGACGACGGCTTCCTATGACGGACCGCGTAGTGGAGGCCGTGTTTTTTCGCCTTCTCAGCGTCTAGGCTATTCCTCCGCTACAGTCCAGCCGGCTTCCACCATCTCCTCGAGGCTTCCCGTGCCTGCTTTCGTCAAAACTTGTTGGACGCTCCGATCTCGCTCATCCTCCTGAGCGTAAGAGAAAAAATCGAGCCGACACCGCGTGAACTCTCCACACTAAGATCTGCGTGAAGGAGGGTCGCCATACGCCGGCAGACGGCCAGCCCCACTCCTGTCCCCTCGAAGTGCCGGGAGGTGCCTTCCGATTCCTGCTTAAACTCATCGAAGATGAAGGGCAAGAATTCCTCTCGAATGCCGATCCCCGTGTCGATGACGTGAAGTGTTACCCTCTCTCGATCGGCTTCGAAGCTCACGCGTATCGTACCCTGGCGCGTGAACTTGATCGCGTTGGAGATCAGGTTCGTGATAATACGGCGCAGGGCGAAGGAGTCGGTGCGCGCGAGGACGTCGCCACATCCGTTCGCGTCGAGCGTCATGGACAGACCCTTCTCGCCGGCCTGAAGGCGGAAATGATTGACGGCTTCTCGCGCGCACTGCACCGGTGAGAGGGGCTCGAGGTTAAGCTCAAACTCCCCGCGCTCAAGCTGTACCAGATCGAGTATTCCCGTCAGCGTTTCCATCAAGCGCTCCCCACTTCGTCCGATGAGCAAGGCAAGCTCCCGGTGCTCTCCCCCCACTTCTTCGGCAAGCACCTCTGCAAAACCCAATATTCCCGTCAAAGGGGTTCGAATTTCGTGACTGAGATTGCAGAGAAACGTCGCGTCAAGCTTCTCGAGCTGCTTAATCCGCCGGCGTGCCTCCTCCATCTCCCCGTCGTCGCGCGAATTATAGGGTTGGCCAGGAGGTGCTCCAGGGTCGGGAGTATAGTGAATGGAAGCTGCGTGCATTTTCGTCAGGTAGGCGTGGGTAGTGGAATCACAATTTGAGAGAGGCGATCACCCGGAGGAGGTCGCGTGCCATCCGTCGCTTTACGATGTAGCCATCCGCACCCTTCTCGTGAGCTCGGATCCGGTATTCCTCCTCGTCATGAGAAGTGATCAGGATGATGCGAGCCTTGGGCCTGATTTCCTTCATGGCCTCGATCAACTCGAATCCCGATCGATCCGGTAAAGTGACGTCGAGCAGAACGATATCGGGCTGGAGCTGCTCGAACAATCGTGCGCCATCCGCCGCCGTTGCGGCCGTTCCGGCGATTTCGAATCCATTCTGGCGTTCGAGAAACAAACTCGCGTGTTGCCGAAAAATGTCGTTGTCATCCACGATGAGAATCCCAAGTTTCGGCTCCAATGCTCCGCTCCTTTCTGCCACATTTCACGTCATCCGCAATTTTTGCGGCTGCAGTCCAATTACTTTCGATGGACAATCACAAGCCATGCTGTCTGCATGTGATTATCACCATCGCGTTCTATGGTCTGGTAGAAATATCGACAATCCTGTTACGCGGCTATATACGCACATGTACGTAAAGGAAAGTCGTTGCTAAGCGATTGCGTACATATACGTACTTACTCGAACTCGGGAGATGAGCTGGACTCTGGATCCCGTACGAGGCCCCGCCGAAGTGCGAACCGAACGATCTCGGTTTGATTCTTCAGATCCAGCTTTGACATGATTCTTTCGCGATGCTTGTCCACAGTTCGACGGCTGATGAAGAGGCGTTCGCCGATCTCCTGGCTCGTAAGGCCTTCGGCGATAAACTGCATCACTTCACGTTCTCGATGGGTAAGCGTCGAATATCGATCCTGATCGGACAGATCTTCTTGAAGATCCGAACTCTTGAGAATCGACGGCGGAAGTCCTCGCCCAAGATAGGTTTCGCCACGGCGTACGACTTTAAGTGCCTCGAGCAAATCGCCGGCGGCACTTCCTTTGAGCACGTACGCGGCGGCGCCGTCCCGAAAGGCCTGGACGACATATTCAGCGTCGCCGTGCATGGAGAGCACGATGACTTTCGGGTCAGGTGAAAGGCGCCGCACCTGGCGTAAGACGTCGAAGCCATTCATCCCTGGAAGGCCCAGGTCGAGAATCAGGATTTCAGGA
>DATKEJ010000330.1:0-18882 GCA_035512315.1 Rhodothermales bacterium
GTACGAGCGCGGTGTCGGGAGGAAAGAATATCCTTCAGTGGAGCGCGAGCACGAACTCGTGGACGGCCGTCGATGGCGGTCTCGTACAGATATCCGTCGGACCCGACGGACTCTGGGGCGTCAACGACAGCAACACCATATATCGCAGACGGTCGGGCATCTGGGAAGTCGTACCGGGATCGGCCGCGGCAGTCGCCATCGGACCGGCCGGTGACGTCTGGGCACTCGGAGCGGGATCGGTCGGCGGAGGGCATCCAGTCATGAAGCGGTAAGGACACCCCCCAGGCCACCGTCCCGTAGGGGCAGGCCAAAGCCCGTTCCGCGGGCGGCGGCCTGCCCGATGGCCGTCGCTGCGCTCAGGAAGAAGGTCACGCTCGCATCGGATTTATGGGTCTCTCACCCCGACTGAAGTCGGGGATTCGAGATGACAATGCTGGCGATTTACGCCTTCAGCACGTACCCTTTCGAATGGCTCATTTTGCCCTTTGCATTTTGAATTTTGAATTTCTTCCCCCATGCGCCCCCTCGTCCAAATCTCTCTCGACGTCACCTCCATCGATGAAGCACTCCAGACCGCCGAGATGGCGTTGCGAGCCGGCGTTGATTGGCTCGAAGCCGGTACTCCACTGATCATCGCTGAAGGCATGCACGGTGTCCGCGCCCTGAGAGATCGTTTCCCCGACACACCGATCGTTGCGGATCTCAAGACGATGGACGGCGGCTGGCTCGAGGCCGAGATTATGGCGAAAGCCGGAGCAACGCACGTCGTCGTGATGGCCCACGCCCACGAGGAAACCATCAAGTGCGTCGTGCAGGCAGGCGAAGATCTCGGTGTCGAGGTCATGGGCGACAACCTCGGGTGCGAGGACATGGTGGCCGGCGCGCAACTGCTGGCCGATCTCGGATGCGACTACGTTATTCACCACATTGGATATGACGAGCGGCGTGGAATCGCTGCAAGAGGTGAACGCGCCCCCAATCCGCTCGATCAACTCCGCGAAGTCGTCGCCGCGGTGTCCGTGCCGGTCCAGGCGGTGGGTGGACTTACCATCGACCAGGCGATTATGACGCCGCTCCTTGGCGCGCGCCTGGTCGTCATCGGCGCTCCGCTCGCGATCGATGCCGATTCGTTCAAGGCCGCAACCGGAGACGTCGAGCAGTCGCTGTATCTGATTTGTCAGAAAGTCCACGCTTACGGCGAGGTTTGAAACCGGTCTCTTGACTATCCTTCAACCTCAGTCAGTGAGGAATAGTCATGCGGATTCCTGCCGTCGTCAATTTCGCATCCGATCCCGGAAGCGTGGAGTTGCGAGAGATCGAACGCCCGACCATCGGAGTTGAGGACGTACTGCTGAAGGTCGGGCACGTCTCGGTCTGCGGCTCGGACCTCCACCAGTGGACCGGCACTCATAGCTGGCGAGTGAACTACCCCGTCGTACTCGGCCACGAGTTCGCGGGCACCGTGGCGGAAGTCGGATCGAACGTACGCGGCTTCAAGGAGGGCGATCGCGTCGTCAGTGAAACGGCCGCAGTGATTAATCCCGACTCGCCGATGAGTCGCCGAGGACTCTACAATCTCGATCCTTCACGAAAGGGGTTCGGCTACGGTGTCGACGGCGCGATGACGCCATATGTACGGGTTCCCTCCCGCTGCCTTCATCATCTTCCCGATTCGCTGGAGTTTCGCCGTGCCGCGCTGACTGAGCCATGCTGCGTGGCATACAATGCCGTCGTCAACAACGGCGAAATCAAACCGGGCGATCGTGTGGTCGTGCTGGGACCCGGACCGATCGGCATCCTCTGCGCACTCATGGCGAGACTACAGGGCGCCGAGGTGGCAATCTCCGGATTGGACCGGGATCGGACACGACTCGATGTTGCTGCGAGTTACGGCGTCACGGCGATCGTGGGGAGTCCGGTTCAGTGGGCGATGGACAGCGACGGTCTGGGAGTGGACGGCGTCGTGGATGCTGCCGGCGCCTCGGCTGCACTGAAAATCGCGCTGGACGTGGTTCGTCCCGCCGGGTGGATCTCGAAAGTCGGCTGGGGCCCCGTTCCGCTCGATTTTTCGCTGGACCCGCTCGTACAGAAGAACGTCACCTTGCGCGGCAGCTTCAGCCACAATTGGCCGATTTGGGAAGCCGTGATTCACCTGCTGAGCACGCAGACCCTGAATGTCGAACCCCTGATCGGAGGCGTCTGGCCGCTCGAAGACTGGCGCAAGGCGTTCGACGAAATGCACGAGGGTCGAATCGTCAAGGCGGTACTGAATCCGGAGGCGTAGGATCTGATGGAACTCAAGGACAAGGCGATCATCGTCACCGGAAGCACGACGGGCATCGGCCGAGCGATTGCGAAACGCTGCGTCGCGGAAGGGGCGAACGTGCTTGTTCACGGTCGAAACGAAGAGGCTGCACGTGCCCTCGAGAAAGAGCTCGCCCCACACGTTGCGGTTCACCTCGACGACATTGCCGATCCCGAGGCCCCGGCCCGCTTGATCGCCGCCGCACGGAGAGCCTTCGGGAAGCTCGACTGCATCGTGAACAACGCGGCCTTCATCGTCCGAGCCGACATCAAATCCACCGACGCCGCACTGTTCGACAAGCTGATGGCCACGAACGTCCGTGCGCCGCTTCTTCTCATCCAGGCCGGCCTGGACCTGCTGGCCGAGTCGAAAGGCTGCGTGCTCAACATCGGCTCGATCAACGCCTATTGCGGGGAGTCGGCCATGCTTCCGTACAGTATCTCAAAGGGCGCCTTGATGACCCTGTCGAGGAACCTGGGAGACGCGCTGCACCTGGAGTATGGGGTTCGCGTCAACCATTTCAACGTGGGTTGGGTGCTCACGGAAAATGAACACCGTTACAAGATCGAGGACGGGCTTCCGGAAGACTGGCCTTCCCGACTTCCCCGCGAGGTGAATCCATCGGGCACGCTGATCAAGCCCGAAACGATTGCCGCGGCGGCCGTTTACTGGCTGAGCGATGCGTCGAGGCCGATAAGCAGTTCGGTGATCGAGTTGGAACAGTGGCCGATGATCGGGAGGAATCTTCCCAAGGACGTTGAATAACTTCAAGTACCTAACTTCAAATACCAAACTTGACTGCAAACTGCAAACTGCAAACTGCAGACCTGAGGTACGTTCGAGGCTATTCGAGCAGAGGCTTCGGCAGAAGGCACGGCTCACCATGTATGGTACACCCGAAGTTTGGTATTTGAAGTTTGGTTTCTCAAGTTTGGTTTGGTGTTAGCTCCATTCTCCTGTGCCTAAGCTTGCTGCATTCCCCAAGGCGTTTATGGACGCCCTCTGCGTCGACGGCTCGATGGACCTCCATGAGTGGATCGATCTCGCGGCGATGCTCGATATCGAGGGGCTGGAGTTCTACTCCGGGTTCCTGGATCTGAAGGATCCGTCGAGATGGTCCTACTACCGGCATACCCTCGATCATATGGGCCTCGAGATACCCATGCTCTGCTGCTCCCCGGATTTCTGCAGCGCCGATCCTGACTTCCGGGCAGCCGAGATTGAGAAGGAAAAGAATTGGATCAGAATGACGGCCGAACTCGGGGGCTCGTACTGCCGCGTTCTTTCGGGCCAGCGACGACCGGAAATCCCGGTGCCTGATGGCATCGATTTCGTCGTCGACGCCATCGGCGCATGTCTGCCGACCGCGGAATCGGAGGGCGTGACGCTGATCATCGAGAACCACTACAAGGACAATTACTGGACCTATCCCGAATTCGCGCAGCGGATGGACGTTTTCTGCGCCATCGTCGACCGAATCGACCATCCGAATTTCGGGGTGAACTACGATCCTTCGAACACCATTCTCGCGGGCGAAGACCCGCTCGAGCTCCTCGACCGCGTCAAGCATCGCGTCGTCACGATGCATGCCTCCGATCGATACCTGAAATACGGCACGATCGAAGACCTCCGGCGCGAAGAGGACGTCACCGGGTATGCCGCCCGCCTGAGCCACGGTGAAATCGGAAAGGGGCTCAACGATTACGACGCAATCTTCTCGACTCTGAATGCCGCCGGATTCGACGGCTGGATCAGTATCGAAGACGGCGTCGACGGAATGGATCAGCTCGAACGAAGCGTTGCGTTTCTGCGCGCAAAGATGGCGCAGCATTTCACCTGAATTTGCAACGTCCCATCGTCGGCAATATTATCCAACCGGCTAGGAGCCCAATCGTTTGTTACACTCAAAAGGACGCATCACGATGACGAATCCCAAGTTTCAGCTCTATCAGACCAAAACAGGCAAGTTCCGTTTTCGCCTCCATGCCGTGAACGGACAGATCATCCTGGCGAGCCAGAGCTATACGACGAAGGCCTCTGCCAAGAACGGTATCGCTTCGGTCCAGAAAAACGCGGCCACCCAAGGCCAGTTCGTCACGGACGTAGCGAAGAACGGTCAGTTCTACTTCAATCTTACAGCCGCGAACAAGCAGGTCATCGGGACGTCCGAGATGTATACGACCAAAGCCGCCTGCACGAACGGCATAAAGGCCGTGATGCGCGATGCTCCGAAGGCGGGCGTCGAGGATCTTACCAAGTAAGTCTTCAAGTCTTCATTTCTTCAGGTCTTCATGTCTTCACGTCTTCAAGTCTCTCGGTCTGTGGGTCGACTTGCAGATCCCTCGACGTTCGACGTTCGACGCTTGACGCTCGACGCTCGACGTTCGACGCTCGACGTTCGACGTCTAAACGTCCCAGCACGCGGCTTCGGTCACGTTGATGCACTGGTGGCACGCTGTTCGCCTGTCCTTCCGCTTGAAGAGACAGTCTCGAACTTCGGGCTTGAGATCGCCGGCGACGCTCAGGTGGCGTAGCGTGACGTCGGTCAGCGCTTCGATGAAGAGCGGGTGATCGTTTAGTCCGGGCATGACTTCGAAGTGCTCGATCCCGGCTTCCTCGGCCTGGTGGCGAACTTCGATGTCGAGCTCGAACTCGGTTTCCACGTGATCGCTGACGAAGGCGATAGGAACGACCATCACCGAACGCGTTTCACTGGCCGCGAGCCGCGCCAGTTCATCGGGAGTCGAGGGAGTGAGCCACTCCGCCGGACCCACTTTGCTTTGAAACGAGACGCTGTAGGGTTGATCGGCCGACCGAAGCTTCAAGACCCGATCGACGGTAGAATGAATCAGGCAACAGTAAGGGTCGCGACGATCCATCAGTTCGTTGAGCGGCGTGCCGTGCGCGCTGAATAAGAGGTGCACAGGGCCGGTGTCCGCACCGAACCGACGCAGCCCCTGATCGATCCGCTCGCTTATCGCGCGCACGTAAGCGGGATGGGCGGCGTACTCGAAAACGGAGACCGTCGGCCTTGAGCGCAACTCGCCCGATTGCTCCAACGCGTGCCAGTAGCTCAGCGATGCACCGGTCGTCGTTTTGGAATAATGCGGGTACAGGGGGAGCAACACGACTTTCAAAATCCGATCCCGCTCCAACTCCGCGATGACATCTTCGGAGGTCGGGCTTCCGTACCGCATCGCCGTGTACACCTTGAATTCGACGCCGCCCACTCCACCGTTGAGGCTGTTCAGCGACTGCTCGAGTAGCGTTGCCTGCCGTTCCGTGAGAGGATTGATGGGAGAGGAGCCGCCGATGAGCCCGTACTCCTCTCGAACGGTCTTCGCGCGCCGCCGGGCGACAAACTTGCAGATGCCGTGGCGCAGAGCCTTTGGCACCGGAATGTCGATGATTACCGGGTCCATAAAGAGGTTGTAAAGGAACGGCTCTACCTCGGCGGGATTTCTGGGTCCGCCCAAATTGAACAGAACAACCCCTACACGGTCGCCCGAATCTACCGGGAGCGGCTTCGACGGGTAGAAGCCGCCTTTTACGAGCCGGTCATCGTAGCGATATTGTTTCAGAAACTGTCTCGGAGTCATTTCTGTGCAGTTGGAGCCGGGTCATCCTTTCTCGTTGACGTCCGTCGAGAACTCGTGGACGGCCCGTACGAAATCGGCGACTCGCTCAGGATCGTGCTCCGGCATCATGCCGTGTCCAAGGTTCGCGATGTAACGCTGGAGGCCGAACCCTTCAATCATAGTCCTCACCGACTCGCGGATCGTTCGAGTTTCCGCGAAGAGAAGGATCGGATCGAGGTTCCCCTGCTGCGTGATGGCGCCTCGCGTACGACGACGCGCGACCGCTGGATCAATGGTCCAGTCAAGCGAAAGCACGTCGTAGGGCGATTCCGCCACGTCCTCCAGGATATAATGTGCGCCTCTAGGAAACAGCGCGAGCGGTACGTCAGGAAATTGCAGTTTCAATGCTTCGCCGATGCGGACGAGATAAGGAAACGCGTGCCGCCGATAATCGGCCGGCCCGAGCAGGCCGGCCCATGAATCGAAGAGCTGCACCATTTGTGCACCCGCTCGTATCTGTCCGGCCAAGTATTCGATAATGGTCTCCGTCAACATCTCGAGCAGGTTCTGCGATTCCCGCGGTCTCGTGTGCAGCCACGCCCTGGCCTTTGAAAAGGTCTTGCTGCCGCTGCCTTCGACCATATACGCCATCAACGTCCAAGGGGCACCCGAGAATCCGATGAGCGGAACGCGCCCGTCGAGCGCCGTGCGCGTGCGCGCAATCGCCTCGAAAACGTAGCCGAGCGACTCGTCGACATCAGGGCGGATGAGCGCCGCCACGTCGGCCGTCGAAGCGAGCGGATTCGGGAACACGGGACCACGACCCGGCACCATTTCGACCGTCATGCCCATGGCTTGCGGGACGACTAGGATGTCCGAGAAAATGATGGCGGCATCCAGGGGAAATCTTCGGATCGGCTGAAGCGTGATTTCTGCGACGAGATCAGGGTCGCGGCACGTGTCAAAGAAATCCCGCCCCTCCCTGGCCTTCCTGTATTCCGGCAGGTATCGCCCCGCCTGGCGCATCAGCCAGACCGGCGCACGATCCACGTGATCGCCTTTGGCGGCCCTCAGGAGTCTGTCGTTCGTGGTTACGGGGAAACTGGTGGCTTCTCGTGTATGCATCTAAATCGGGATGTACAGTACTAATTCCAATCGGCCGACAATATGGCGGTCAAGAGTGCCGACGGCGTCGGAGACTCCGCGACGGCCCTTGGCTCCAGACCCATGGCTCGTACCGTGCTCGCCGTGGTCGGCCCCACGGCTGCCACTGCTACCTGATCCCAGTCGATATCGGTCTCCTCCATAACGATCGACACACCGCGCGGGCTGAAAAAAACGGCCCAGTCCGGAAGCAGATCGTCAGCAGGCAGGATCAGTGGGCCGGGGTTTGTCCGATACACGATCTCCGTCACAACGTCGACACCGGCCTCGCGCAGATGCATGGGTAGCTCGTCTCGGTGAGGATCACCCGCCAGGAACAGCACCCGGCGTGCGCCGGCATCGACGATCATTCTTGCCAGCGCCGCGGCCGTTCCTGAATGCCCGTCGTGCACTGGAATGCCCAATTCCTCGAGTCGAGCGGCCGTGGCCGGTCCGACGGAAAACCAGCGCAGCGCTTTCAGCTCGCCCAGGAGACGCCAATCTTCGATCGCTTCGACCGCTCGAGCGCTCGTCACGACGACACCGTCCACAGGCGGGACCGAGTCAGGCGGCTCGATGAGCTCGGTATGCAAGACCGGAATGTAGCGGGTATCTATACCGCTGCTTTCGAATGCCCGAGCGAAGCGGTCGTCACGCGAGGGCTCCTTGAACAGCCATATGAGTGGTCGAGAGTGCAAACTGGGCGCTGATTACATGACCGCGCGAATCTGATCGAGAATCCGATCGGCCCCGCGACCGATCAGCCGCTCCGCAAGCGTCGTGCCCAACACCTCCGGCGCATCCAATGGCGCCTCCATTTTGTCGCGCAAGAGGGTCGAACCATCGAGGGTGGCTACACAGCCGTGAAGCTCGAGGGTGTCCTCCTCACGACGCAGGCAGTACGCACCGATGGGGACCTGGCATCCGCCCTCGAGCGCTCCCAGAAAGGCACGCTCGGCAAGCACCTCAACCAGTGATCGCGGATCGGTCACGTGTTCACCTAGAAGGTCTCGAAGCTCTGTCCGAGACCGGAGGCACACGACACCGAGAGCCCCTTGGCCTACGGCCGGAAGCATCGTCTCGAGTGTCAGTCTGAAAGCAATGTGGTGTTCCAGCCGGAGCCGGGTCAGACCAGCTTCGGCCAGAATGATTGCATCCAGATTCTCGTCGCGAAGTTTTCTGAGGCGGGTCTCAACGTTGCCCCTGACAGGCAGGACGTTCAAGTCGGGTCTGGCAGCAAGGACTTGAGCGACGCGTCGAAGTGACGACGACCCCACCGAAGCGCCTGCCGGGAGATCCGACAACTTGCGCACACTCCGAGAGCGCGCGACCACTGCATCCCACGGGGAACCTCGCCGGGGAACCGCTGCGAGACACAACTCCTCGGGCAAGACCGACGGCAGGTCCTTGAGCGAATGCACGGCAATGTCGATCCTCTCCGTGATCAGCGCGTCATCCAACTCGGCCGTAAATAGACCCTTGTCCCCGATCTCCGCCAACGGCTGTGTGAGGTTCCGATCGCCCTTCGTCACGATGGTAACCAGCCGAACGGAGAGCCCCCTGCGCCGGAGTAAATCGGCGACATGCTCGGCCTGCCACAGGGCGAGATTGCTTCCCCTGGTGCCGATCGTCAGTTCGTTCTCTTGGCGCTTCACTTGATTCGACCCGGATGATCGCTATTCTCCACAATCGCCTCGATCGAATAGCGATCCAAGCACCTCCAGGCTCCGCACGAGTTCGGCCTCCCCATTGGACATACCTTTGAGACGGACGATTGGGATCGCCAGCAGTTTCTGCATGATTGACCGCGTCAGGCGCTCGACCTGCTCGCGATCCTCGTCGGCGAATCGGTGAATGTTTCGTTCCACTTCGCGACGCCTGACCGATTCGAACGCCTCCTGAAGTACGTGAACGGCCGGCTCGACCGCCTTACGCTCTTGCTGCCAACCCACAGCTTCTCGGGCCGTCATGCGGCAGATCTCCCGAGCCGTGTCCAGATCGCGACGAACCGCTCGCCGCTCTGCATCACTGGGCTTTGTAAGCTCGTCAATATTGAGTATTACAACACCTCGTTCCTGTGCGAGGTCAGGATCGACGTTCCGGGGAACCGACACGTCGACGAAAATTGTGCGCCCCGGTCCATCCGTCCCAAAATCCCCCCGAGACACGACATGTCCCGGCGCCCCGGTCGCTACGAACACTACGTCGGCCTTTTCGATTGCTTCTAAACGACGATCCCAAGGCATCACGAGAGCGCCGTACTTATCCCCTACCGCCGCCGCCCTGCTCTCCGTCCGATTTGCCAGGAAGCATGCCGCAGGAGGCTGTCGCATAAGCTCCTTGAGGGTCCGCACGCCCATCTTCCCGCATCCAAGCACCAGAACGGAGAGGTCGCCGAGTGCCCGTTCCTCGGCGGCAAGATGCGCGCGAAGCGTGGCCACAGCGGCTCCTGCCACGGAGTGGGCGCCGGACCCGAGCGCGGTACTGGAAATCACGCGCTTCGCCGTCGCAAACGCCAAGTGCATCAGATGGTGCAGTCGGGGCCCGACCGCGGATGAGGATGAAGACAGGCGATACGCCGACTTCACTTGAGAGAGGATCTGCGCATCACCGAGCACTTGCGATCGGAGGCCGCTCACCACCTCCACGATGTGACGTATCGCTTCCTCGCCCTCATAGAGGAAGGTGTGGTCCTCAGGCCAGCTTCCGCAATGGGATTTGAGCGCGTTCTGTACATCCACAAGGTCCGAAGCCTTTCCATGGAGCCAGGCCTCCGTACGGTTGCAGGTCGACAGGACCATCCATTCGACGCCCGAACGAAGACTTGCGGCCGCATACAGATCACGGATCGAGGCATCCGACAGCTCAAACGCTTCCCGCACTTCCACGGGCGCCGACCCGTGATTCATTCCAGTGGCAAAGAATGACTCCTTCATTAATGCTGAACCGTATGCTTGTCGGATGAGAAAACTTCGTTTAAACGCGTGACACACTTTTCGACAAATGTCGAGACGTGCTCCTCTTTGTGAGCGAGCGACAGGAAGCTGGATTCGTACGCGCTCGGGGCGATATAGACGCCGTCGGCAAGCAGGCCGTGAAAGAACGCGCTGAAACGGGCACGATCGCTGGCCGTGACGTCGTCGACGCAGGTGACCGGACCCGGAGTAAAGAAGAGTGAAAACATGCTTCCCACGCGATGAACGGTGATCGGCCACCCGTTGCGCGTGATCGCGGCGGCGAGCCCATTCTCCACTTCCTCCCCGAGCCGTTCGAGATAGGCGTAAGCGCTGCCGTCGAGAAGCTCGAGCGTCGCCTTCCCCGCGGCGACGGCAATCGGATTGCCACTCAGCGTACCGGCCTGATAGACAGGACCCGAAGGCGCAATCTGCCGCATCAAGCTCCTCGGTCCGGCATAAGCTCCTATCGGAAACCCGCCGCCGATGACCTTTCCGAATGTGTATAGATCCGGGACTACGCCAAACCGCTCGGCGGCCCCACCCCGCGCAATCCTGAATCCGGTCATGACCTCATCGAAGATGAGAAGGGCGCCATGCCGATCACAGAGCGTGCGCAGATCCTCGAGGAACGTCCCAAGCGGGGGGATGCACCCTGCGTTTCCGCCGACCGGCTCGACGATGACCGCGGCAACTTCGCTCGCATGACTGTCGAACAACGACTCGACACTCACGGCGTCGTTGAACCTGGCCACCAGGGTATCTCCAACGACCGAATGCGGCACGCCCGGAGAGTCGGGTTGTCCGATGTCGAGTGCTCCCGAACCGGCTGACACCAGGAAGCAGTCGGAGTGGCCGTGGTAGCAGCCTGCGAATTTTATCAATCGGTCGCGGCCCGTGCTCGCCCGGGCGAGTCTGACCGCACTCATCGTCGCCTCAGTCCCGCTGTTCACGAAGCGCACCATCTCGACGCCCGGCACGCGATCGACGACCATACAGGCTAGTTCCGTCTCGGCCTCCGTCGGAGCCCCGAACGAGAACCCGCGATCGACAGCTCGATGGACGCCCTCCCGGACGTGAGAATGAGCGTGGCCCGCAATCAGGGGGCCCCAGCTTCCGACAAAATCCAGATACTCGTTCCCGTCGATGTCGACGATAAACGCTCCCTCTCCTCGAGCGATGAAGAGCGGCGTTCCCCCGACGCCACGAAACGCCCTGACCGGCGAATTGACCCCTCCGGGAAGAACCTCGAGGGCGCGCTCGAATAGCCGGCGGCTTGTCGCGTATCTGGGATCGGTGTTCGTGAAATCGTTCATTAGTCTGGGATGACGATCAATTTGGAGTGAGCCAGAAACCGCGCCGCGCGCTCGGCGAAATACGTCAGAATGATGTCGGCACCCGCTCTTTTCATCCCGATGAGAGACTCCATCATGACTGCGTCTTCGTCGATGAAGCCCGCACGAGCCGCCGCCTTGATCATGGCGTACTCGCCTGACACATTGAAGCAGGCGACGGGCACATCCACACGTTCACGGACGTCGCGGATGATGTCGAGATAAGCCAGGGCGGGCTTGACCATTACGATGTCGGCCCCTTCTTCGATGTCGAGCTGTACTTCTCGAAACGCCTCCCGGCGGTTCGACGGATCCATCTGATAGCCGCGGCGGTCGCCGGTCTGCGGCGTCGATTGGGCCGCTTCGCGGAACGGACCGTAATAGGCGGATGCATACTTCGCGCTGTAGCTCATGATCGGTGTTCCGGAATATCCGGCGGAATCCAGGGCGCCCCGAATCGCCGCCACCATGCCGTCCATCATCCCTGACGGAGCAACCATGTCAGCTCCCGCGAGGGCGTGACTTACAGCCTGCCTGGCCAGGATTTCCAGCGTGGGATCGTTGTCCACCGTGCCGTCTCTCAAAACACCGCAATGCCCGTGATCTGTATACTCGCACAGGCAGACGTCCGTTGTGATGTGGAGCTCGCGGTATCGGCCTCTCAAATGGCGCACGGCGCGCTGGATGATGCCGTCGTCGTCGAGGCTGACGCGTCCCTCGGGATCTTTCGACTCGGGTATGCCGAACAGGATGACGTTGCCGACTCCCACCTCGAGCAGACGGTCAACGATCGAGTCCAGCCGGTCGACCGAGTGGTGAAACTGTCCCGGCATGGAAGCTATTTCCCGCGTGACGTCGACACCCTCGACCACGAAGAGCGGCATGATCATATCGTTCGGGCGTAGATGCGTCTCTCGAACGAGTGCTCTTACCGCGGGCGTATGTCTCAACCGGCGGGGCCGCGTCTTACGTTCGAGGACGACGCTCATGTTCGCTCCTGCATGTGTTCGAGGTACTGCGAGGCTCGCTCCGCGGCAAGCTTCCCGGATTTAATGGACTCCGCGACCGAGATGCCCGAGAGATAGTTCCCTGCGAATAGCAGGCCGGGATTCCGATTTTCGAGCTCCCGCAAATGATCTTTCACCGCCCGATATCCGATGTCATACTGGGGAATTGCTTGCGGCCAGCGTGTCACGTGCGTGAAAACGGGCGAGCCGGTTACTCCGAGGAGGAGTTTGAGATCCCTGCGTGTCCGCTCGATGAGTTCGTTCTCGGGGGCGGCAGCGAGTTCAGGAGCGCGAGCCCCTCCGACAAAGCAAGTGATCAGCACGTGGTCCTCCGGCGCGCGCTGATCGAAGAGTGATGAGTTGAACAGCGCGCCAAGCACATATCGTTTTTCGCAAGACGGCGCCAGGAGACCGAAACCATCAAGGGAGTGCTGCACCTCCGATGCCCTGAAGCCCAACGCGACCACGCTTAAAGGGGGGTAGACAATGGTCTGGAAAAGAGCCGCGTCGCAACCGACAGCCTCCAATGGCTTCACATCCTGCAAACCGGCGGCATAAACCACAGTTCGCGTCCGGGCGGCGTGCTTCTGCCCCGTATCATCCATGTACGAAACGACCCAGTCATCACCGCTCTCCCGGATTGACACCACGTGTGAATCCGTGAGGATACGTTCCGGGATCTGCTTGGCGATGGCCTTGGGCAGGCTGTCGAGACCGTCGGCAAACGAAAACATCCGTGCAGTCGTCTTCGAGGTCTCCTTCCGCCTGCGCCGCTCCTTAGCCCCGAAGATCTGGCCCAGAATGAGACTGCCGTATCGCTGCTCAACCTCTACGAGTTTAGGAAACGCCTCCTTTGCGCTCAGCCGATCCGGCCGTCCGGCATAGACGCCGCTGACGAAGGGGTCTATCGCATAGTCGAGAAACTCGCGGCCGAGCCGGCGTCTCGTAAACGCCGCCACCGATTCCTCGGACTCGGGATCGCTCTTTCGAATGAACGGCTCGCCGAACAGACGCAATTTTGCTCTCCACGAGAACAGGGGCGTCGTGAGAAATTCGCCCGGCGACATTGGAAGCGGAATCGGCTTGCCATCACGCACTACATAGCGCTTCTTTGCCTGATCGGAAGCGAAGATCTGACGATCGGTCAGACCGGCGGCGGAAACGAGTTCGGCAACCTCAGGGTGCGTATCGAGCACCGTATTGGGCCCGCACTCGACTAGAAACCCATCCCCGCGGTGTGTCCTCAACGCCCCTCCAACTCGGCCTGAGGCCTCCAGTACAAGGACGTTCTTCTTCTCGCGATGGAGGCTGAAGGCGGTCGTCAGCCCGGCAATGCCGGCGCCGACGATTACGGCGTCGAAAACAGAACGGTCGTCCTGTCCGTTTATTCCGGTTTTGATTCCGGGGGACTTAGACCGTCCGTGAATATCGAGCATTGCTTTCCACCAGATAAGCGTCGAACGTCATCGCGATATTCCGAACCATCAGCCTCCCGGCCGGTGTGATCTTGAAACCGAAGTCGGTCGCTTCCAGAAGTCCATCCTCCTCAAAACCTTCCAGGTCCTCGATCTCGTCCGCCAGATAGGAACGAACGTCCCGGTCCAATTCGAGCGAGAGCTTCTCGTAATCGAGCCCCATATCACACATAAGGCGCATGATCACGAAGCGACGCAGGAAATCGTCCTCCGATAGTGTGACCCCTTTCTCCATCGGCAGCTGATCAGCGGCTATGGCGGCGTAATAGGATCCCAAGTCCTTTGTGTTCTGGGCGTAGCAATACGGGAGCTGGCTGATGGAAGACATACCCAGCGCGTAGATATCGGCGCCGGCAAAGGTCGAGTATCCCTGAAAGTTGCGCTGCAGCGTTCCGTTCTTCTGTGCGCGAGCCAGGTCGTCGTCTACCTTCGCGAAATGATCCATGCCGATGTAATCGTATCCGCGTCTCGTCAGCGTTTCGACGATCAATTTGAGCATTTCGAGCTTCTGCTCCGGCGGCGGCAGATCTTCCGGCTTGATGAGGCGCTGATGCGGCTTCAGCCATGGAACGTGCGCATAGCTGAATACCGCGAGCCGGTCGGGGTCGAATGACAACACCTTCTCAATCGTATCCTCGAACGATTCAACCGTTTGATGCGGGAGTCCATAGATGAGATCTAGATTGATCGACTCGAAACCCACCCTGCGGACGTCGGCAAGCACTCCCCCGACAAGCGCCTCGTCGTGGATCCGGTTAACCGCCTGCTGCACGGCAGGCTCAAAGTCCTGCACACCGAGGGAAGCCCTGTTGAACCCCGCATCGCGAAGGGCCTGCAAGTGATCGAGCGTCAGCCCTCTCGGATCCATTTCGCAGCTTATCTCGGCGCCCTCGGCCACCCGGAAGGCCTCGTGAATTTTTCGTCCGATCGCACGAATCTCAACCGGCGTCAGGTGAGTTGGCGTGCCTCCTCCAAAGTGAATCTGTACGATCTCCCTGTCAGGGTGGATGCGCGACGAGTACAGCTCAATCTCGCGAAAGATGGCATGGACGTACTTCTCGATCGGCTCGCGCCTCCGGGATATCACCACCGTGCATCCACAGAACCAGCAGAGGGTGTCGCAGAAGGGAAAGTGGAAGTAAAGAGAGACAGGGCGATCGGCGGAGCGATTATTCTCTGTGATGTGAGACTCCCAGTCAACAGACTGAAACTCCTCACTAAAATGAGGGGCCGTCGGATAGCTCGTGTACCTCGGCCCAGGCCGGTCGTACTTGCTGACTAGATTGAGATCGACGACGATTTCCAACGGGCAGCCCTCCCACTAATGCCGGTGTGATACTACACCAGATCCTACAATTTAATGGTAAGGTATACACACTTTTGCATAGAATTCAAAACGAGCGGATGTTGGTGTTTGCCCGAGACTCGATGCTGTTTGGACCAGCCGATGAGGCATGAAGAGCCTTCACGCTCTGAACGCCGGTTGTGACCGCTCCAATGAGAAGCGCGAGCGCTACACCGACGATTACGGGGCCGTACAGAGAATCAGGCAGCCTCTTCGCCCCCACGATCATCAGGACAATGGCGAAGGTTAGCCCGTATCCGCGAATCAACTCAGACTTTTGCGCACCCACGAGCTGGAGGCAGTACAATGGGGCAAGGATTCGGTGGAGCGATTGCGTTCGAGTCGCTGCCAACTCGGTCACCCGCCGGGCAAATTTCGGCGCGAATCGGCGATGCAGGAGGTAATAGCCCTTTCCGACCCCGAACAGTAGTACCGACGCAGATAGCGTGATCACCTCGCGTGGTGACGACGCACCGAGCACGGTTTCCCCAACGATTGGGTAGAAACGGACAAGCGCCTGAAGGATCAGGAGGATAAATCCTGAGAGACCCCAGTACGCCGCAGCCAGACCCCAAGAGGTTCCAGGTGCCAGGTTCCAGGTGCCAGGTTCCCGTTCCATGTTCGTTGTTCCATCTTCCATGGTCGACGGGAATGTGTTTCAGGTTCCAGGTTCGAGGTTCCAGGTTCCAGGTTGCCGTCATCCCGGACCCCGGATCGGGTCCAGGGCAGGCTTTGATCCGGATCCAGTTAAAGACCGTCATCCCGGACTTGATCCGGGATCCAGGCTGGAAACGCTAAACGAAAAACGAGAAACGCTAAACACCCCTGCGGGGGTTACCGTGAGCCTGCCCCGAACGAGCGAGAACCGACATCTGTACGGCGCCGGCCTTGATCGAGCTCGAAGGGGTCATCCCGAACCCCGGATCGGGTCCGGGGTAGGCTTTGATCCGGGATCCAGATTGAAACGCTAAACGAAAAACGAGAAACGCTAAACGACCCTGCGAGCGTCGCGGTGAGCCTGCCCCGAGCGAGCGAGAACTGACATCCGTAGAGCGCCGGCAATTATCGAGCTCGGAGGGGTCATTCCGGCGAACGCCGGAATCCAGGTAACGTCACCTGTGGATCCCGGGTCAAGCCCGAGATGACGACAACCTGGAACCTGGAACTCGGAACCTGGAACCTGGCACCTTGCGCTTGCTTCGCATCAAAAATAGATTTAGTTTAGTCTAAATTTTTTATTAGCCAATTAGCGGAGCGCCCTCTCCACCGTGATCGGGTTATCAGATCATCGCTCCGCTCCAGTCGGTTACACCTGTTCCATGTCATCAAAACTCTCTCGAAGAGCCTGGTTGAGAGCCGGCGCGGCCCTCGGCCTCGTCGGCGCGGCAGGTTCGACCCGGCTGATTGGGAGAACCCCTGTTTCTCCGGTCGACCACGACCAGAGCGGCGGGCACGGGAATCTTGGTACCGTCGGCAGCGTCGATCACGAACGAAACGGGTTCGATCCGCATGAGGTGCTGACGGACTTCGACTATGGCCGCGTCTCGACCCTTCCGAACGGACAGACGCTGCGCGAATACACATTCGTCGCGAGAGACGCTGAGATCGAAATCGCTCCAGGCGTCTTCTTTCCTGCTTGGACGTACAATGGACGTGTTCCAGGTCCGACCATCCGCTGCGTCGAAGGTGACAAGATTCGGATCGCGTTTTCCAACGCCGGATCACATCCACACACCATTCACTTTCACGGAATTCACGGGGCGTCGATGGACGGTATCGCCGGTGTAGGAGCGGGCGAGATCCATCCCGGCAAGAGCACCGTGTATGAATTCGATGCGGTCCCATTCGGGTGTCACCTCTATCACTGCCACTCGAATCCCCTCAAGCGCCACATCCACAAAGGACTGTACGGAGCATTCATCGTCGACCCCGATCCAGCCAAGTACTCCGGCGAACAGCGCCAAATGGCGGAAGCCCGAAATCACATGTACCCGGCCTGCCAGGAAATCAGGGAGACGGTCATGGTGATGAACGGCTTCGATACAAATTTTGACGGAGACAACGAGGTCTACGCCGCCAACACCGTCGCCTTCGCCTACATGGATCGTATGATCCCGGTTGAACGAAAGCAGCGCCAACGCCTCTACCTCGTCAACATCACTGAATTCGATCCCATCAACTCGTTCCACCTGCACGCGAACTTCTTCTCATACTACGATCACGGGACGACCCTCGAGCCGACGCTTCCGACCGTCGACACGATCATGCAGTGCCAGGGCCAGCGCGGGATCCTGGAGTTCTCATTCGACGGTTTCGAGCCCGGGCCGTACATGTTCCACGCTCACCAGAGCGAGTTCGCAGAACTGGGATGGATGGGCTTCTTCGACGTGAAAGCCGATGCGGAGGGACTGGCGTGATGGATGAAGGTACAGGACTTTCGTCGAGGGTTCCGGGATGGGTCATTGGAATCGTCCCGCTTCTCCTGTTCGGTTTGTTCACGTGGCTTTTCATCGCGTACTCGCCGATCGAGCGGCTTAGTGGCAACGTTCCGCCGATAGAGGACGTGACCGTCAACCGGGTGGAGCTGAAGGACCGGCTCTTCGTCCTTCACGTCGTGAACGGAGGCCAGGACCCGGTGACCATCGCGCAGGTCCAGGTCGACGAGGCGTACTGGAACTTTCGGATGGAACCTTCCTCGGGGCGAATCGGGCGACTCGAGACGGCGAAGATCTACATCCCCTACCACTGGGTAACGGGCGAGGTCCATGAACTCCGCCTCGTAACCAACACGGGCGTGACGTTCGACCACACGGTGGAGGTGGCGTTGCCGACCCCTCAGCCCGACGCGCTCCACTGGCTGATATTTGCGCTGGTCGGCATCTTTGTGGGGGTGATCCCGGTCGGCCTTGGGCTCATGTGGTTTCCGCTGCTCCAGCGCCTCCCCCGCAGCGGACTCCGTTTCATGCTCGCCCTGACCATCGGACTGCTCATTTTCCTGCTGGTCGACACCGTCGCGGAGGGAATGGAAATCGCCGGCGGCGTCTCCGACGTGTTCCACGCCGCGCCTCTTCTGATTTTCGCAGGTCTGGTAAGCTTTGGCTTACTCGTCGCAGTAGGCAATCGCAAAAAAACCCGCGATCGAAATACCCCGGAGGGACGGCTGTGGATAGCCACGGCAATTGCCATCGGCATCGGACTCCATAACCTCGGCGAGGGAATGGCCATTGGGGCCGCGACGGCGATCGGCGAGGTGGCGCTCGGAACGTTCCTCGTGCTCGGATTCGCGCTGCACAATATCACGGAGGGCGTTGGTATTGGTGCGCCCATGGCATCCGATCGTCCAGGTATTGCCAAACTCGCCTGGCTAGCGCTCATTGCTGGAGGTCCCGCCGTTCCCGGCGTCTGGCTGGGCGGTTTCTCCTACTCTCCCCTACTGGCCGTCCTGTTCCTCTCGATCGGCGCAGGCGCTATACTGCAGGTCGTATACGAGGTGGGCAAGCTTCTACTATCACGTGCCGAGAAAGGCGCGGCGGGCTTCGGAGCCAGCTTCGACTGGGTAAATGTCGGAGGCGTCACGCTCGGATTGGTAATCATGTACGCAACAGCCTTGCTCGTAGCCTGATGAGGATGAAGGAAACGAAGCGAACGCAGCACGGACGACCGAGGGCCGAGCTGACTCAATCGAGCGAGGACTACCTCAAGGCGATCTACAAGCTGCAGACGGCCGGCGGTGTCTCGACC
>DATKEJ010000331.1:0-3740 GCA_035512315.1 Rhodothermales bacterium
TACGTATGGTGGCCGGGCGAGATATCGCAGACTGTCGCCCGGGTCCTGGCAGCTCGAGCTGCAGAAGGCGTGGAAGTGCGGCTGATGCTCGACTGGGCAGGCGGGCACGACATCGAGGACGAAGTGCTGACGCTGATGCGCGACGCAGGGGCGGATGTGGTGTTCTATCAGCCGCCCACCCTTCGGACGATCGGCAGGATCAATTTTCGAACCCATCGCAAGATTGTGGTGATCGACGGCGATCTGGCTTATCTCAGCGGTCACGGAATCGCCGACGAATGGACCGGTAACGCCGAGAGAAAGGATCGTTACCGCGACACGTTCGCCAGAATCAGGGGCCCTGTCGTCCGGCAGATTCAGGCGGCGTTCTTCGAAAACTGGCTTCAGGAAACGAGAACGTTGCCGCTCGGCACGAAATACTTTCCCGACCTTGCTCCGGTGGGAGATGTGGCGACCCACATCGCCTACTACAACCCGATCGGCGATGTCTCGGCTGTCGAGACGCTCTTCTATACCGTCGTCGCGTCTGCGACGAGCGACGTCATGATTCAGAATCCCTACTTCGTCGTCGAGGAGACCCTCATCGAGCTGTTCGCAGACGCGGTCGAACGAGGGGTGAGGATCCGCGTGATGATTCCATCGGTGGTGGCAACCGACAATCCGATCGTCCAGCACGCGAGTCATCGCCAGTTCCACCGTCTGCTCGAGGCCGGCGTCGAGATCTACGTCTATGACAAGACTCTTCTGCATCAGAAGGTCATGGTCGTCGACGGAATATGGTCGGCGATCGGCTCGACGAACTTCGATGCACGTTCGTTCGAGCTGAATGACGAGATCCAGATCGGCATCCTCGACCGCCGCATCGCCCTTCAGCTCGAGCAGACGTGGGACGACGACATGAGATCTGCCCGCAGGATTGACCTGGATGAATGGAGGGAACGGGGCTGGTGGCACAGGGTGAAAGACCACCTGGCCTATCTCCTGAACGAACAGCTCTGAAGATCATGACGATGGCAGCCTCGCACAGCCCCTGGACCGTCCGGCCGCTGAACGACAGCGAACGGCAGGGGGCGCTCGCCTTCCTCGACCGCGAGCACGAGCTCAACATCTATCTCGCTGCACGAATCAGCGAGCTCGGCCTCACACAGGCTGCCCCCGCCATCGTCGTCTCGCATGGCCAGACGACCGTCGCGGTCGCTTCGGCATCCCCTAACCTCGCCGTGGCCGTCGATCCGGACCTGCGGTTGGCCGACCTCCAGGTGGTCTCTTCTCTCATCGCTGGTGAGGTCCTCGCGAGGAGCACTTACCTGCGTGCGATCATCTCTCCGGCGCTGGTCGTCGAGTCGCTGTGGAACGTTCTGAAGGAGCACTACGACCCACCCACCGTCGTCAGACTCAGCCAGCCGGTCTATCTGCTCGATCGATTCGACTCTGCTGCCGGGCTTCGTGAGGTTCGTCACAGCAGGACCGACCACCTCGATCTTCTGGTTCCTGCCTGCGCGGCGATGCATCGCGAAGAGATCGGAATCGACCCTATGGAGCGCGATGCCTTCGGGTACCGGCAGCGCGTGCGCGACCTCGTCGAACAGAAGCGGTCGTTCGTGATGCTCGAGAAAGGAGAGATCGCCTTCAAGTGCGAAATTTCAGCGGAGACCTCCCGAGCCGTGCAACTGATGGGGGTATGGACCGCGCCGCCTCTCCGCGGCCGCGGCTACGCCAGGCGGGGGCTGACGGAGGTCTGCAGCCACATCATCAGAGGCGGACGCACCGTCACGCTTTTCGTCAACGATTTCAACCAGCCTGCACGGCTGCTCTACGAAAACCTCGGCTTCCGGCAAATCGGCGAAAATCGCGCGCTGATCTGGTGATTGCCTGACGTTAGGGCGTCAGAGGGGAAGACTCCCGTGTGGAAGAGGCAATGGGCGGCGCGTTGCGCCGGTCGCTGGTAGATGCCCTCACCCGCCTCGCTTCGCTCGGCACCCTCTCCCGAGGGGAGAGGGGGATTTGAGGGGGCAGCCCGACGGACGTCGGCTCGGCAGGAGGTTCGGGCTTGCGATCGGTTCAAAGTTAAGCGGCTTGTCTATCCCCCTCTCTCCCCGGGAGAGGGTGGCGGCGAAGCCGCCGGGTGAGGGCACTCATCACATCCGGCGCGAAGCGCCGCACCTCGCCTCCTCCACCACGGAAGTTACTCTCCTGTATTGGCGGACTGTTTTAGCTACATCCGCTGCGGCACCACGATGCCGAGAAGGCCGGTGATTCCCTTCATCGTATCGAGGAAGATCGAGGCGCACGCCGCACGGCGTCGGCGCTCGGCAGAGTCCACTTCGTTCAGGATCGGGTACTTGTGGTAGAACGAGTTGAATTTCTGACACAGCTCGAGCGCGTGATGAGTGATCATCGACAGCTCGAGTGTGTCGACCGCGCGGCGTACGACACCTGAGGTCGTCGAGGCGTGACGGACGATCTCCCATATTTCGTCGTTGACCGGCTCACCGATCGTCAACTGATCACGCTCGTACTCGCCAAGTCCGGACGAAACACCTCGCTCATCGAGCTTCCGGAAGATGTTCTGCGCCCGGACCGTCGAGTACTGAAGGTAAGGGCCCGAATCCCCCTCGAACGTCAGAGCCTCCTCCATGTCGAAGGCGATCACGCGGTTCCGGCCGAACTTCAGCATGAAGTAGCGCAACGCTCCCACAGCGATCTGATCACCCAGATCGCGCAGGTCGTCTTCGGTCATGCCGGCCGCCCGTTCTTCCGAAAGACCGACCTTCACGGCCTCGGCCGCTTTTGCCTCGAGCTTGTCGAGGAGGTCGTCCGCCTTGATGCCGAGACCTTTTCTGCCCGACATTTCCAGCACGGCCTTCTCCTGGTCGTCCTCACTGACCTCGACACCGAGCGACTTCGCAGTCTCGGGACTCAACGCGACCATCTCGTATGCGAAATGGATCGAGCTGTCCGCTTCCTTCTCGTGACCGAGCAGACGGAGCCCTTCTCTGACGATCTTCTGCAGGTATGACTGGCGGTTGTCGATGACGTTGTAGACCCGGTCCGCATTCCCGAACGCCGGAGCAGAGGGATTCGCGTCGTCGTCACTGGTGCTCTGCCACAAGACGTGGCCGTCGGGATAGGTCATGAACTTCCGGTAACCGAAGCTGCGGTCGAGCAGCCCGAACTTCCAGAGCTGGTAGGCGATGTCCTTGCCGACGTAAGTCACCGTCCCGTTCGAGCGCACGATCACCTTGTCCGGATCCTCGAGCCCGGCAAACTCCGGCGATTCCGAGAGCCTCATCATCCAGCAGCCGGCGTTTTTTCCTTCCGTCTCCCTGACGACGGCGCCCGACTGTTTGAGGAGCTCGAACGCGTTCTGCCAGAACCTGTGCTTGATGATGTCGCTCTCTTCGGTGAGCACGTCGTACTGGATATCGAGCCTCGCCATCGTCTGCACGTGCCGTTTGACGATCGCGTCGGCGATCATGGCCCCCAGCTCCGCGGTCGGCCCCTCCTGTGATTCGATCTCGTGAAGGGTGTCGAGGCGCCACTGCTTCGCCTCCGGATTCTCTTCGTACAGCTTCGCCACACTCGCGTAGAGGTCCCAGCAGAAGTAATCGAACGGCGGATCTTCAGCCTCGATCCGGCGGACCACTGCTTCGGCGTCCTCTCCGAGGATTCTCTGGAATCCGACCACGACATCGGCGACCTGGACCCCGGTGTCGTCGATGTAATTCTGTGTCTCGACG
>DATKEJ010000332.1:0-7341 GCA_035512315.1 Rhodothermales bacterium
GTCCACCTATTCTAGCCGAAGCACCTATGAAAGTACTGGTGGCAGACAAGTTCTCGGAAGACGGCATTGCTACTATGAGGACCGCCAGGCACACGGTGGTTGACGATCCGTCGCTGAGCGGCGAGGACCTGAAGACCGCCCTGAAGCAGGAGTCGCCGGCCGTGCTCGTCGTCCGATCGACTGAGGTAACGTCGGAGATGATGGACGCCAATCCGTCGCTCGAGCTCATCGTTCGTGCGGGGGCCGGTTATGACACCATCGACGTTGCGGCTGCATCACGCCGCGGCATCTTCGTTGCGAACTGCCCGGGAAAGAACGCCGTCGCGGTTGCCGAGCTGGCGTTCGGCCTCATCCTCGCAATCGATCGCCGAATTGCCGACAACGTGGCGGAAGCGCGCGCCGGCCATTGGAATAAGGGCGGGTTTTCGAAAGCGGCCGGTCTGAAGGGACGCACGCTCGGCCTCATCGGTCTCGGAAACATTGGAACCGAGATGATTCGGCGCGCCGAGGCGTTCGGCATGGACGTAATCGCTTGGAGCAGATCCTTGACCGACGAACGCGCTGCGGAGCTGGGGGTCGAACGGGCGGTGAGTCCGATCGAAGTCGCCCGGGCGGCCGACGTCGTCAGCATCCACGTCGCGTCGACACCCGACACGAAGCGCATGGTCGACGAGGCGTTTCTTTCTTCCATGCGACCCGGCAGCGTGCTGATCAACACCTCGCGGGGTTCCATCGTTGATGAGGCGGCGCTCACCGAAGCCCTCGAATCCAACGACCTGTGGGTCGGTCTCGACGTTTTCGAGGGCGAACCTGCCGCCAAGGAGGGCGCCTTCTCGCATCCTCTGGCCGGGCACCCCCGCGTGTATCTCACCCATCATATAGGCGCGTCGACCGAGCAGGCGACAGCCGCCATCGGCGACGAGGCGGTCCGAATCGTCAGCGTGTACGCCTCCACCGGCGTGGTCGCGAACTGTGTCAATATCGCCTCACAAACCGCTGCCACGCACATGCTGACCGTGCGGCACCTCGACAAAGTGGGCGTCCTGGCCAGCGTCCTCGACGAGATGCGAAAATCGAACTGGAACGTCCAGGAGATGGAGAACCTCGTATTCAACGGAGGAGTCGCAGCCTGCGCACGGATCCGTTTCGCGGGCGACATGCACGCGGCGACCATTGAGCGCATTGATGAAAATCCCGACGTTATCGCCGTCTCGGTGATTTCGTTAACTGAACCCAACGAAACAAACCATGGCTGAACGCCAATTCAACTTCTCCGCAGGTCCGGGTGTCCTGCCCGAGTCCGTTCTGGCTGAGATTGCTTCCGAACTGCCGGTTTACAAGGACATCGGCACGTCGATCCTCGAGATAAGCCACCGGTCGGCTCCATACACAGAGCTGGCCGAGTCCGCCAAGTCCAGTCTCCGGCAGCTGCTCGGGATGGGGGACGACTGGCACATCCTCTTCCTGCAGGGTGGAGCATCGCTCCAGTTCTTTCAGGTGCCGCTGAATTTTCTGCCGAAGGGCGGGAGCGCTGATTATATCGTGACCGGTTCGTGGGCAAAGAAAGCCCACAAAGAGGCGCTGCTCGTTGGAGATGCGCGCGTAGCCGCCTCGGGCGAGGCCGACTCGTTCTCGCACCTTCCCGATCGTGCAACATGGAACTTGAATCCCGACGCGGCCTATCTCCACTACACTTCGAACAACACGATTTACGGGACGCAGTTCAAAGACGTACCCGACGTGAGCGTGCCTCTCGTCTGTGATGCCTCGAGCGACTTCCTCAGCGGGCCGATCAGGATGGAAGGTTTCGGCCTTATCTATGCCGGGGCCCAGAAGAACATGGGGCCCGCCGGCGTAACGGTCGTTCTGATCCGCGACGAGTTTCTGAAAAACCGGAACGGCGGCCTGCCGACCATGCTCGATTACGGAACGCACACAGACAAGCTCTTCAACACACCTCCGGTTTTCGCGGTGTATGCGGTGGAGAAGGTTCTGCGCTGGCTCATCGGGCTCGGCGGACTGCCGGCGATGCAGGCAATCAATGCCAGGAAGGCTGCAAAGCTCTACGGCGCTATCGACGCAAGCTCATTCTACCGCGGCACTGCGCGGGCGGACTCGAGGTCGCAGATGAACGTCTGTTTCCGCCTTCCCGACGAAGCACTCGAAAAGCGGTTCATCGCCGAAGCGACGGCAGCAGGCTTACAGTCACTCAAGGGACACCGCTCAGCCGGCGGAATCCGAGCTTCGCTCTACAACGCGTGCCCGGAAGATGCGGTGGATGCACTCATCTCATTCATGGTAGAGTTCGAACGAACAAACGGCTGAAGAATGGAGGTCGAACGCTCAACTGAGGTTTCATTACCATCCCCGCCGGGCTAACGGCGCGGTCATCATACAGATCAATATGGCTTTTTCAATCGGTGTAATAAAAGAGGCTGCTGCAGACGAACGTCGAGTCTCGATGACTCCGGAAGTGGCCGGTCGGCTTACCAAAAAAGGATTCGAGGTCGTCGTCGAGGCCGGCGCAGGAACCCGAGCATTTTCCGCTGACGACGAATACGCAGCGGTGGGTGCGACAATCGGTGATCGCGCCGCCGTATGCGGATGCGACCTCATCACCTGCGTCCAACCGCCAACTCCGGATGAGGTCAAGGGACTGCAGAGTGGGTCGG
Organism: Rhodothermales bacterium; assembly: GCA_035512315.1. GTDB lineage: Bacteria > Bacteroidota > Rhodothermia > Rhodothermales > DATKEJ01 > DATKEJ01. The sequence goes on from DATKEJ010000332.1 coordinate 2,673, forward strand.
CGCTGATCGGTTTTCTGAGACCTCTGGATGAGCCGGAGGGTGTTCGTCTTCTGGCAGATCAGGGCGTGAGCGCCTTTTCTGTAGAGCTTATTCCACGCATCACGAGGGCGCAGAGCATGGACGCGCTTTCCGCCATGGCGGCGATCGGAGGATACCGGTCCGTGCTGAAGGCGGCCGACCTGCTCCCAAAGTTCTTCCCGCTGCTGACGACGGCCGCGGGAACCATGCGACCTGCGAAACTGCTCGTCCTCGGCGCTGGGGTAGCCGGCCTGCAGGCAATCGCGACCGCCCGGCGGCTCGGCGCCGTCGTTTCTGCGTATGACGTGCGCGCAGCCGTCAAAGAGGAGATCCAGAGCCTCGGCGCCAAGTTCGTCGAGCTCGAACTGGAGGCTGACGCCACCGGCGAGGGCGGCTACGCGAAAGCGCTGGATGAAGAGAAGCAGCGCCGCCAGGTCGAGATGCTCATTCCGCACGTCGCCAACTCAGACGTCGTCATAACCACAGCCCTGATTCCGGGTCGCCCGGCTCCGATTCTGATACTCGACGAGGCGGTGAAGCAGATGGCCGACGGGTCGGTAATCATCGACCTTGCCGCTGCGAACGGAGGTAACTGCGCGTTTACCGAGGCAGGCAAGACGGTAGTGGAACACGGCGTCACGATTCACGGACCAACTAACCTTCCGTCCGGAATGCCGGTTCACGCCAGCCAGATGTACGCACGAACCCTGTCTGCATTCATCATGGAGTTCGTCAAAGAGGGACAGCTGGTCATCGATTTCGAGGACGAGATCATCAAAGGGTCGTGTGTCAGTCACGGAGGCAAAGTCGTTAACGAACGGATCGCCGCGGCACTCAACGTTCACTCCAACTGAAAAAGAGGCTTTCGAGCATGTTGCAACTCTTCATCGTTTTTGTACTGGCTTCCTTCGTGGGCTTCGAGGTCATCAGTCGTGTCCCGCAGACGCTTCATACCCCACTGATGTCGGGCACTAATGCCATCAGCGGCATCACGATCGTCGGGGCGCTCGTCGTCGCCGGCATGGTGGGCGGCACGGAGGCCAAGTGGCTCGGTGTCGTAGCGCTCGTCATGGCGACAATCAACGTGGTGGGAGGTTTTCTCGTCACAGACAGGATGCTTCAGATGTTCAGGAAGAAGGAACGTCCGACCACGTCCTCATGACCCGCCTGGCGTTCATGTTTTCAATCCGCGCCGTACAGCCGGACCCCCTCACTCTGAAATCGACCGCCTCCGCTTTCGACGCGGACGACCGTCGATTTCCGCCCATTGAATTGAATCGTGGGATCGCCGAGCCCGGTCGCTCGCATGGTCTCGACTCTTCTCACTTAGAGTCGACCGGGCTTCGCGCCACGTCAACACCCTTATAGATGATTGGAGATTCCCCATGGAGGACGTAATCAAGCTGGCCTATCTGGTGGCAGCATCTCTCTTTATTGTGGGCATGAAGAAGCTGTCGTCGCCTGGAACCGCCCGTGGCGGCAACCAGCTGGCAGCGGTCGGAATGCTCCTTGCAGTTATTGCGACGCTCTTCGTGTCCAAGCTGTTGACGCCTGCAGAAATGCTCATCGGACTCGTCATCGGCGGCGCTATCGGTGCTTTCCTGGCAAGGCGCGTCGAGATGACGTCCATGCCCGAGCTGGTGGCGGCGTTTAACGGATTCGGGGGCGGGGCATCCGCGCTCGTGGCGGCTTCTGAAACAGCGAAGAACCTGCCCCTGAGAACCGCCGATGAGGTTCTAGCGCTCGGCCAATCGGGCGCCGCCGCCGTCCAAACCATGGACGGCACCTTACTCTTTACCATCGGCCTCAGCGTTCTGATCGGGTGCATAACGTTCTCGGGCAGCTTCGTCGCGTTCGGCAAGCTGAGCGGCAAGATATCGGGGAATCCTGTGAACTTCACCGGTATGCGCCTGATCACGCTGGTGTTAGGAATCGGCGTCATCGCAGCAATAGGTGTGGGCGTCGCGGGAAGCACGTCGTTCCTCATGGATAGAGACATGGTTGTCTACAGTCTGATTGCCATTGTCGTCGTGTCTCTCCTACTCGGCATTCTGCTCGTCATTCCCATCGGAGGCGCCGACATGCCGGTCGTCGTGGCGCTTCTGAATGCCTACTCGGGCCTCGCCGCCGCAGCCACCGGATTCGTTCTTCAGAACGAGGCGCTGATCGTTGCGGGCGCCCTCGTCGGCGCGTCGGGACTGATCCTGACGAAAATCATGTGCGACGCGATGAACAGGAGCCTCTTCAACGTACTCCTCGGCGGCTTTGGACAGGAAGCGGATCTGACCCAGACAGGCCCGGCCGGCGCGGCCGACAAGAGGTACAAGGAAATTACCGCCGACGATGCGGCCATTCTGTTGAGCTACGCAGACAAGGTCGTAGTAGTCCCAGGTTACGGTATGGCCGTGGCGCAGGCTCAGCACGTCGTGCGTGAGCTTGGTGACCTGCTGCAGGCCAAAGGCGTAATCATCAAGTACGCTGTACACCCTGTGGCCGGTCGCATGCCCGGCCACATGAACGTCCTCCTGGCCGAGGCCAACGTGCCATACGATCAGCTTTACGATATGGACGACATCAATCCCGAGTTCGAGACGACGAGCGTCGTGCTTGTCATCGGCGCGAATGACGTCGTCAATCCCGCCGCAAGAACCGACACGTCCAGCCCGATCTACGGGATGCCGATCCTGGACGTCGATCGCGCGCAAAACACCATCATCCTGAAGCGGAGCATGAGGCCGGGATACGCCGGAGTCGACAACGATCTGTTCTACTACCCGCGCAGTTCGATGCTCTTCGGTGATGCAAAGGCATCGATCTCCAAACTGGTCTCGGAGGTCAAGTCGCTCTAGCATCGACTTCAGCTTTCAAGGTGGCGCGTTTCGATCGCCGGACGCGCGTGAGTTAGTGATGGCCAGGAACGCGATCACGTGAGCCGCGTTGTCTGCGTCGTCGAATCACGTACCGTCCTCCGAATTTCATGAAGCGTCTAGTCGTCGTCGAGTCCCCAACCAAAGCCCGCACCATACGCCGTTTCCTCCCTGAGAACGCGTATCAGGTAGAGGCGTGTATGGGCCACGTGCGAGACTTGCCGTCTAACGCGGCCGAGATTCCGGCCAAAGACAAAGGCAAGGCCTGGAGCCGTTTGGGCGTTAACGTCGACAACGATTTCGAGCCGCTTTACATCATTCCAAAGGGCAAAAGGAAGATCGTTGCGGAGCTGAAGAATGCACTCAAGGCGGCCGACGAGCTCTACATTGCAACAGACGAAGATCGCGAGGGGGAATCCATCGGCTGGCACCTGGTAGATGAGCTGAAGCCTAAGATCCCCGTACGCCGCATGGTGTTTCACGAGATTACCAAGTCGGCCATTGAAGCGGCACTCGAGAACACGAGGGAGATCGACGAACGCCTCGTCGAATCACAGGAAACGCGGCGAATTCTGGATCGACTTGTCGGCTACGAGATCTCTCCCCTCCTCTGGCGTAAGATCGCCCCGCGACTCTCTGCCGGCCGGGTTCAAAGTGCGGCGGTCAGGCTGTTGGTGCTTCGCGAGAAGGATCGCATCGCCTTTACGCTCGCGTCGTTCTGGGGACTCGATGCGTCGCTCGAGAGCGGAGGCGTGACATTCAGCGCCAGGGCCACGCATCTCGACGGAGAGCGACTCGCAACAGGAAAGGATTTCTCGGATGACACGGGTCAACTCAAACCGGATGCCGAGGCCCGTATTCTGGACGAAAAGTCGGCGCGCGAGGCCGCCGAATCGTTCGTAAACGGTACGTGGACCGTCGTGTCAGTCGAGGAGCAGCCGAGCGTTCGCCGCCCGTATCCGCCGTTTATCACGTCCACACTGCAGCAGGAAGCCAACAGAAAGCTCGGCTGGTCGGCACGCGACACGATGCGAGTGGCGCAGCACCTGTACGAGCGCGGTCACATTACTTACATGAGGACCGATTCGACACAGCTCTCGTCAGAGGCGCTGTCCGCTACACGCGAGGCGATTCAGGCCCGGTACGGTAAGGACTATCTCAGCCCTTCTCCCCGCCAGTTCTCAAACCGCCCGAGAAACGCGCAGGAAGCACACGAGGCCATTCGCCCCGCCGGAACCGACATGCGAACAACCGAGGAACTTCGGCTGTCAGGCCGCGAGGCGGCCCTTTACGACCTTATCTGGAAGCGCACGCTGGCCAGCCAGATGGCCGACGCACGCCTCCGTTTTACGACCGTCCAAATTAGAGCTGACGGGGCTGACGGATCCGTTGGTCAATTCCGCGCCAGTGGAAAAGAGGTGATATTCCCGGGGTTCTTTCGCGCATACGTCGAGGGCAGCGACGATCCCGATGCCGCCCTCGAGAACCAGGAGAGCCCGCTCCCGCCGCTGGCCGAGAACGACCGGCCTGATTGCCGACGCGTCGACCCCGAGTCGCACGAAACAAAGCCGCCGGCACGATTCACCGATGCCTCTCTCGTACAAGAACTCGAGAAACTCGGTATCGGGCGGCCGAGCACGTATGCTACCATCATTGGAACGATCATCGAACGCGGATACAGCTGGAGAAAAGGCAAACAACTCGTCCCGACCTTCACCGCGTTCGCCACGAACAACCTCCTCGAGACGCAGTTCGAACACTTGGTCGACTTCGATTTCACGGCC
>DATKEJ010000333.1:0-14028 GCA_035512315.1 Rhodothermales bacterium
AGTTCCATTACGACGACGTCGTTGACCTTCACTCGTCCTTCGCGTATCAGTTCATCGGCCTGACGACGCGAGCATACACCTGAGCGCGCAATAAACCGGTTGAGGCGCACCGGAAACGAGAGATCCGCCGCCCCAGGGCCCTCCTTGGGGCGCTTACGTCTTCGATTCGCTTTGTTCGTCATGGCCGGTCGGTTCTTTCTCGATTTCCGGCTCGTCCTCGAGCCGGTTTATTGCGCTCATCGATCCCAACTCTCCTTCCGCGAACAGGTCCTCTGCCTCACGTAGCTGCGGCAGGTCCTCCAGCGACCTGATGCCGAACTCCTCGAGGAAGCGAACGGTCGTCGTGAACACGAGTGGTCGCCCAACCGCGTCTGATCGTCCCGCCATGGCGACGAAGCCGAGCTCCATGAGGCGCCTCAGCGCGTAATTCGAATCGACGCCTCTCACGTTGTCGATTTCCGGTTTGCTCACGGGTTGGCGATAGGCCACGATGGACAACGTCTCCATAAGCGACCGCGTCAGTTTCCGAGGACCCTCGTGAAAGAACTCTCTCAGGTAAGACGCCAGGGCCGGAACAGTGGCCATCCGATAACCGTCTGCCCACTCATGGATTCGGACAGCGCTGCCCTGCTCCTCGTATCGGTCGTTGAGCTCTTCGACTGCATTCGCCAGCTCGTCGTCGGGAATGCTGTCGACACCCGTCACAGCTCGAATCGTTTCGCGGATCTCATCGGCTGCGACCAGACGTCCGGCGGCGAACAGGATGCCTTCGATGACTAGCGTCAGGCTTTCCATGCGGGGCGACTAGTTGTCGGGGGGGTTGTCAGGCTCGGGATTCTCGAGATCAGTTCGCACAAGGTAGAAGTCCTCCGTCGATGGCCCAAGCAGGAGACGAAAAGTTCCGTCACGTACTACTTCGAGAATCGCAAGGAAGGTCGCAATAATGAAGCGTTTCGATTGGTTTGCCACGATCTCGGAGAATGATGCGGGCTTTTCGGATTTGACGTGCTCTCTGAGCCATTCTCGCTGCTCTTCGACGGAATAATCGGTCGAGCGGACGAGGTGTGTCGGATCGTCGACTGCCCGCTCGAGGACGCGACGGAGGGCCGCGACGAGATGGAAGACAGAGACGTCGTACGTAACCTCGGTCTCATCTGTCGGCTCGACGCCGGCGTCATCGGCTTCATTTCGGGTATAGAGCTGTGATCTCGTGTCCAGCACCAGGCCCAGCCTGTCGGCAGCATCCTTGAAGCGTACGTACTCCAGCAGCCGGTCGACGAGTTCCTTTCGAGGGTCTATGATCTCCTCGTCGCCATCGGCATTGGTACGCGGAAGAAGCATCCGAGCCTTAATGCTGATCAACAGGGCAGCCATGTAGATGAACTCCCCTGCCCCGTCGAGGTCGATTTCTTCCAGGAGCCGAACGTAAGAGAGGTACTCGTCCGTTATTCTCGCGATCGGGATATCGTAGATATCGAGTTCGTCTCGCTGGATAAAGAACAGTAAAAGATCCAGCGGCCCTTCAAAATCGGAGAGACGAACCTCGTACACGCGGACTACCGACGTTTTCTGGCGGTGACTCTCGCGCCGGCACACATCACGCTTTGACCTCGTCGAGTCGTTCTGAGAACCAGTCGACGGTGTTTTTGAGCCCTGCTTCAATCGAAACAAGCGGCCGCCAGTCGAGCTGATCGAGTGCGAGGTCGCAATCCAAAACGCTGCGCATCTGTTCGCCGGGCTTCGGATCGGCATGCCGCTCGGGGATATCGGCATTCGTCAGATCGCGGATCGTGCGAAACAGGAAGTTGACGTCGGTCTCGATACCTGTACCGATGTTGAACACTCCGGTGCCCTCATAGGTCAGAGCCGACACGTTGGCGCCGACCACGTCGTCTACGAACACGTAGTCTCGCGTCTGGCTGCCGGAGCCGTTGATCCATACGTCCTCTCCGCGAAGCATGCGTTCCGCGAACATCGCTACGACCCCAGCTTCTCCGTGAGGATTCTGCCGCGGACCGAACACGTTGCCGTAGCGGAGTGCTACGTAATCGAGCCCGTACACCTGATTGTAAAAGTAGAGGTACTTTTCGGTCGCAAGCTTAGCGATCCCGTAAGGCGAAATGGGTTTGACCGGATGTCGTTCATCCTGGGGCACGTAGTCGGGCTCCCCATAGATCGCGCCGCCTGTCGACGAGAAAACGACCTTCTTCAGGCTAGCCCTGGCCGCTTCCATGAGCGACAGAAACCCCCCGATGTTGACGTCGGCATCGAACGCGGGGTCGGCGACCGAGCGACGCACGTCCATCTGTGCCGCAAGGTGGTACATAACGTCGTACCGCTCGCTCGAGCAGACTGCCGCCGCTTCACGGCTGCGAATATCGAGTTCGTGAAGGACGGCCTTTGGCGGCACATTTTCTCGACGTCCACCCGCGAAGTTGTCCATAACGTGAACTTCATGCCCGGCGTTAAGGAGGGCGTCCGAGACGTGTGAACCGATGAACCCGGCGCCCCCTGTTACAAGAATTTTCATATCGTTAAGCCGTAGTGACTGTCGCTCTAGCGCTCCGGTACAAAAACCACCGTCGACAGCTGATCCAGATCAAACAAATCCGCCGCCACCTGCCGTACGTCTTCTGCCGTGACGGCGTTTACTTCCTCTATGATGTCGTCGAGCGATACGAACTCGCGATCGTACATCTCGAGTCTTCCCAGTCGCGACATACGATGGCTGAGTGACTCGAGCCCAAGCATGAGTGATCCCTTGAGCTGACTCTTTGCCTGGCTCAGCTGCCGGGGGCTGATCGAGCGCGACACCATTCGGTTGAGCTCTCGATGGATGAGTCGCCTGGCATGGTCGACCTTCGAGCCGTCGGTTGCCATATAGACCCCAAAATCGGCCGTGTCGCTCAACATGTTCGCGAACGAATATATCTGATAGCAGTAACCGTACTTCTCGCGGATGTTCTGATTCAGGCGACTGGACATTCCTCCACCCAAAACAGTATTCAGCACGGAGAGCGCGCCGCGCCGTGGATCAGAGAGTCCGAAACTCCTGCCGCCGATCACGATGTGCGCTTGCTGGATCGAACGCCCTTCCTGGATGTGCTGCGGCGGCGGATTCGGTGCGACGGTTCGAAACGCCTGGCCGTTACTTCCGCAAGGCCGCTTCAATCCGTCGAACAACCGCTCGACCTCGCGGACAATGCGCTCATGATCCACGTTACCGGCTGAGGCGATTACGATTCTCTCGGGCGTGTAATGCGACGACAGCCGCGTTACGAGATCTTCCCTCGAGAACGCGCGTACGGTCTCGGGATACCCGACAATCGGCCGGCCCAGAGGATGATCCCCGTAAACCGCTCCCTCGAAACGGTCGAAGATCAGATCCTCGGGAACGTCTTCGTACATCTTGATCTCTTCAACCACGACCTCCTTCTCCTTGTCCAACTCCTTGGCAGGGAACACAGGAGCTAGAATCAGATCACAAGTTACATTAAGTGCGCGATGTAGATGCTCGTCAAGGCCGCGGGCATAGAAGCAGGTGTACTCCTTGCTTGTAAAGGCATTAAGGTAGCCGCCGACCGACTCCATTCTTTGGGCAATGTGGTGCATCCGCCTCGAGTCGGTCCCTTTGAAGACCATGTGCTCGATGAAGTGGCTGATGCCGCATTTCTCTTTCGATTCATCGCGACTTCCGGTGGCGATCCAGACTCCTACCGAGACTGAGCGTACCGATGGACTGTATTCCGACACTACGCGCACACCGTTGGGCAGCACGGTTCTACGGAACTGGGAGCGCGAGGTATCGACGGTTGAGATATTCGGCATGAATGGTCGTAAGCGCTGGGGCGCCTGCAACACGCGGGGTTTCCTAACTGTTCCTTCTGTCAGCGTCGTTTAGTGCCGATCGCGGCGATCACGGCCTCCTCCGCCCCCGCCACGTCCGTCTCGTCGACCTCGGTCTCCATGACGTCGGTCCCCTCCACCGTGGGAGCGTCCATCCTGGCTTCTCGGCGGACGTTCCACGTACCCTTCCGGCTTCTCGAGGAACGGCTTACGGCTGAGTCTAAGCTTGCCGCCGTCCTTCATTTCGATCAGTTTCACCATGACGGTGTCGCCCGGCTTGAGGTAATCCTCGACGTTCTCCACGTACCCGTAATCCAGCTCCGACACGTGAAGGAGCCCCGTCTTGCCCGGCAGTATCTCAACGATCGCGCCGAAAGGTTCGACGGAAAGAACGTGTCCTTCGTAAGCTTCCCCGACTTCCGGGACCGTCACGATCTGCCTGATCTGAGTCAGCGCGGCCTGTGCCTTTGCCTCATCGGTCGCGGCAATCGTCACGTAGCCTTTGTTGTCGCGCTCCTCGATGTCGATTTTGGTCTCGGTCTCCCGCTGAATACCCTGAATGACCTTGCCGCCGGGACCAATGATCGCCCCGATAAACTCAGCATCGATCTCAACGGAGAAGAGACGCGGCGCATACTGAGACAGATTCTCGCGCGAGGTAGACAGCGTCTCGTTCATCTTGCTCAAGATGTGGAGCCGTCCGTCCCTTGCCTGGAGAAGAGCCTTGCGCAGGATCTCGAACGACAGTCCGTCGATCTTTATGTCCATCTGGCACGCCGTAATGCCGTCCGCCGTACCCGTGACCTTGAAGTCCATGTCTCCGAGGTGATCCTCGGTGCCGAGGATGTCGCTGAGGACGGCCGTCTTGCCGTCTTCTGCGATGAGCCCCATGGCGATACCGGCGACGGACTTTTTGATCGGGACACCGGCGTCCATCAGCGCCAGAGTTCCTGCGCAGACGGATGCCATCGACGACGATCCGTTCGATTCGAGTACCTCGCTTACGAGGCGAACGGTATAGGGAAAGTCCTCGGCAGCAGGCATGACGCCCCTCAAGGCGCGTTCGGCAAGGTATCCGTGGCCAACCTCCCGGCGGCTGACGCCGCGAATCGGCTTGGCTTCGCCCGTACAAAACGGAGGGAAGTTGTAATGGAGAAAGAACCGCTTGTCCTCGTTGTCGAACACCTGATCGACCGCCTGGACGTCGCGCGAGCTTCCGAGCGTCACAGACGCCAGGACCTGCGTTTCTCCACGCGTAAAGATCGCCGATCCATGAACGCGCGGCAGGTAAGCCACCTCGCTCCAAATTGGTCGGATCTCGTCGAGTCGCCGGCCGTCCAGGCGCTTCGACTCGTCGAGGATCATTTTCCGCAGCCTGTCTTTCTCGACGGCGGAAAATGCGCTCTTGATTTCGGCCTCTTCATAACCGGCTTCGCTTGCGTCGGCGCGAACGAGTCCTGCCTCCGGATCGTCGACTCCGAGCAAATGATCGAGCGTCTGCTTTTTGAGGTCCGAAATGCCCTCATAGAAGCTCCCCTTTTCGTAATCGGATCTGATGTGGGTGTCGATGCTGGCCGACATCCTGTCGGAGATCGTCTTCACGAGCTGGTCAGCGGGTGCGGTCGTTTCATAGCCGACCGGCTCCTTGGCGCCGGCCTGGGCGACCAGGTCGAGCTGCGCCTGGCATATGCGGCGGATCGCGGCGTGAGCAAACTCAAGTGCGGACAGCATGTCCTCTTCCGACACTTCGCTCATCTCGCCTTCCACCATAACGATCGCTTCCTTCCGGCCCGCGACCACCAGGTTAAAATCGCTCGCATCGAGTTCGGTCACCGTCGGGTTGATGACCCAGGCGCCGTCGACTCGGCCTACGCGGACTTCGCCCACCGGTCCCCTGAACGGCGCTCCGCTGAGCATGAGTGCCGCCGACGATGCAACACCGGCGATAACATCAGAGTCGTTCTCGAGGTCAGCCGAGATGACGTTTACTATGATTTGAACTTCGTTGCGGAATCCATCCGGGAATAGCGGCCGGATGCAGCGGTCGATCAGTCGAGCCGATAGAACCTCTTTGTCGCTCGGCCGGCTTTCCCGCTTTATAAATCCGCCCGGAATCTTGCCTCCCGCATAAAACTTCTCGCGGTACTCGACCGTCAACGGGAAAAAGTCGAGTCCGACGCGCGGGGCGTCCATTACCGCTGCCGCAAGGACCATGGTATCGCCCAGTCGGGCGACTACAGCGCCATCCGCTTGCTTGGCCAATCGGCCGGTTTCCAAGGTTATCGCTCTTCCTTCTCCGATTTCGACGGATGTTGTGAATCCTTTGATCATGAATTTCTTTCCTCTCTATTCGATCAATACGATGAGGCCTCGCGTGCTCCGTTCATTGGATGCACGGGAAGCCTGGACGGCACACACGCGCCTCGCGGCCTGGTGTCTGCCTGTGGGTTGTTAGTTGGGTACACGTTCGCCTCAGAGGACGAAGAGTTCGCAAAGGACTTCGACGCCTATTTCCTGATCCCTAGATCCTGGATTACAGCCCGGTATCTCTCGATGTCCGAGGCGCTCAGATATGAAAGCAAACGACGTCGCTTCCCTACCAGCTTGAGAAGACCCCTGCGGGACGAGTGATCTTTCGGGTTGTCCTTGAGATGCTCGGTGAGCCTGCTGATGCGCTCTGTAAAAATCGCGACCTGAACCTCGGTTCGACCGGTGTCAGCCGCGCCGTCTCCGAACTGGGTGACCAGTTCCTGCGTTTTCTCCTTGGTAATCATAACCTCTTTAGATTATACCATGCTAAAGAAGCAAGAGCGCGCACAAGCGATATGCGGTGCGCGAATAGCTTAATCCGGTAAAGATACGGACTCCAGTATCTCTTTGCAATGCTCCAGGTCACGGCGAATCTGGCGAACAAGCGACTCGACGCCGTCGAAACGTTTCTCGCTTCTGATTCGCCGGACAAATGCCACTTCTGCTTCCAAGCCGTAAAGATCGCCTTGGAAGTCGAGAAGATGCACTTCGGCAACCAAATCGACCGCGTCGGTGACAGTGGGTCGGTAGCCAAGATTCATGATTCCCGATCTCCAAGATCGATCCCCGCGAATCCTGGTAAAAACCGCATAAACGCCGGTGGCAGGGACGACCTTGTCACTGTCGAGAAGCTGCAAATTGGCTGTCGGAAAGCCGATGGTCCTTCCTCTTCCGTCCCCGTGGACGACCCCGCCCCGGATCCTGTAGTTGCGGCCGAGAAGCGCCGCCGCCTCGGCAACATCGCCTTCGTTGGTGAGCAGTTCCCGAATTCGGGTTGACGAGTAAGCCTCACCATCCTCTTTCTGGGCAGGCACAATCTGTACGTCAAAGCCGTGAGCCCGGCCGAGCGTGCGCATCGTATCGACGGTTCCGGTGCCTCCCCGACCGAATCGATGATCATATCCGAGTACGATCCGAGTCAGTCCAATGCGCTCCACGAGAATGGATCTGACGAACTCGGCGGCGTCGAGCTGCGCGAATGCCTGATCAAATGGAATTACCACCGTGTCGGTCAACCCGAGATCCCGTACGATCGAAGCCTTTTCACGGAGGGTCGTTAGAAGCGGGACCGACACGCCGTGCAGGACGGATCGCGGCGGCCGGTCGAACGTCACCATAAGAGCGCGGGCATCATTTCGCTTGGCCTCAGCCAGCACGCGCTCGAGCACGGTACGATGGCCTCTGTGCACGCCGTCGAAGAATCCCACGGTCAGCACCGTGTGGACGTCCATCTCGACTTCATGGAGCATCGTGTATGGCGCTGCGTGGTTCATTCGGGGGCATTTCGAGGGAGTGTCTCGGCCCTGAGCGCGTTGTCGACGCGGTACGGACCGATCGCCGTTCGTCTGAGGGCGATGAGGTGGGCGCCGACACCGAGATGTTCGCCCAGGTCATGAACGAGCGCTCGAATGTACGTTCCCTTCGAGCACGAAACACGGAAGCCGACGTCCCTCCCGTCCTTCGCAACAATCGAGAATTCACGTACGGATATGCTTCGCTGGGGCCGGTCGATCAGGACTCCCTTCCGGGCGAGCTTGTAAAGTCGCTTGCCCTCGATTTTGACGGCGGAATACATGGGAGGCGTCTGCATCAGGGCGCCGATGAAATGGGTAGCGGATTTGACCAGATCCGCCTCGGTAACATGCTCCGCCGGCCTCCTATTCTCTACCGGGGTTTCTGCATCAAAAGAAGCGGTCGTTTCACCGAGTCGGAGGATACCCTCGTACTCCTTGTCGAACCCGACGAAGTAGTCGATCATTCGCGTTGCTGTTCTTCCGATGCAGCAGATGAGAAGACCCGTAGCCATGGGGTCGAGAGTGCCCGCATGGCCGATCCTTCGGACGCCGGTGAATGATCGAAGTGCTTTGACGACCCGAAACGACGACCAGCCTTTTGGCTTGTCGACGAGTACCGCTACCCCTTCTCGCCACTCGTCGCCAAACGACGATCCATCCAACACCGGTACGTCGACGGGCGACGTGTTCATTTTTCGGTCGCAGGATCCGGCTCGGCAGCGGCGTCGATCTCGGCATCGTCGGCCGCCTCCCGACCCGCGCGCTCCTTCCGCGCAGCGGTGAGGAGCTCCTCGATGCGGGCGGCATGATTGAGCGAGTCGTCGAACATCAGTCGGATTTCAGGAATATGGCGAACCTGATGCCGAATGCGAGAGGCCAATTCCGACCGGAGCCGAGGCGTTAGCTCCTCCAGACGTTTGAACGCGTTCATCCGCTGCTCGGGAGAATCACCGAGGCAGCTCACGTGCACGTATGCGATGGATAGATCACGATTAACGCGGGCGCCAGTCACGGTGAACATTCCAGGCGCGACATCTTGAAAAGACTGGAGAATCTGGGCGATCTCACGTTGGACCAGCCGGGAGACGCGTTCCGTACGAATGCTCATATCCGGAAATGTAAAACGGCCCCGCGGAGATCAAACGGGAAGCTGTCGCCTCGTTTCGATCACCTCGAAGGCCTCTATGAAATCGCCAACCTTGATGTCACGATACCGGTCGATCGACACTCCGCACTCGTATCCTGACGTTACCTCTTTGACGTCATCCTTGAAGCGCCGCAGGGAGCCAAGCTCACCTTCGTAGACGACAACCCCTTCGCGAATGAGTCGAATGCGGTCGGTACGCCGAACCTTTCCTTCGACGACGTAGCAGCCCGCGACCACTCCGATCTTGGGAAGTTTGAAGGTGTCCCGAACCTCGAGTGTGCCAAGCGTCTTCTCGGAAACCGCAGGCGAGAGCATCCCTTCGAGTGCGTCGCGCACATCCTCGATCGCGTTGTAGATGATCGAGTATAGTCTGATGTCGATCTCTTCACGCTCTGCGATAGGCCGAACTCCTGGTATGGGACGGACCTGAAAGCCGATGATTACGGCGTCGGATGCGGACGCCAGCATGACATCGCCTTCGTTGATCGCTCCAACCCCGGAGTGGATGATGTGAACTTGCACTTCGTCGGATGAAAGCTGCATTAACGCATCTGTCAGCGCTTCGACAGATCCTCCGACGTCTGCCTTCACGATCAAATTGAGGGCCTGTATGTCGCCAAGCGCCAGTCGCCGACCCACGTCGTCGAGCGTAATGTGCTTGCGCATGCGCAGCGTCTGTTCGCGCTGAATCTGCTGGCGGCCCTGTGCGATTTCGCGAGCCTCCCGCTCGTCGTCCAGAACGATGAACCGGTCCCCCACCTCAGGCGTCCCGGCGAGGCCGAGAATCAGGGCAGGCTGTGAAGGGCCGGCCTCTTGGACACGGTTCTCGTGCTCGTCGAACATAGCGCGGACGCGACCGTAATGCGCACCCACGACGAAGGTGTCGCCCTGATGGACGGTTCCATTCTGCACGAGGATTGTCGTCACGACGCCCCGTCCCTTGTCGACCCGACTTTCGATGACCGTCCCAATGCCTTCCCGATTCGGGTTGGCTTTCAATTCCAGCACTTCCGCCTCAAGCAATATCTTCTCGAGAAGTTCCTCCACTCCCTCACCGGTCTTTGCCGATACGAGAGCGGCCTGAACCTTTCCACCGTATTGTTCAACGAGCACGTTCTCGTCGGAGAGGCCCTGCATGACTTTGTCGGGATTGGCGCCCGGCTTGTCGATCTTGTTGACTGCGACTACGATCGGTACGCCTGCGGCCTTGGCGTGGTTGATCGCCTCGACCGTCTGAGGCATGACTGCGTCGTCGGCGGCGACGACGAGGATCACGGCATCGGTCACCTGCGCGCCTCGAGCCCGCATGGCGGTGAAGGCTTGGTGGCCGGGCGTATCCAGGAACGTGATCTTTCGGCCGTCCTTATCGACCTGATAGGCGCCGATATGCTGCGTAATGCCGCCCGATTCGCCTGCGACCACGTTTTCTTTTCGGATGAAGTCCAACAACGACGTCTTCCCGTGGTCGACGTGGCCCATGACGGTGACGACCGGGCTTCGGGGCTGCAGATCCTCCGGCTTATCATCTTCAATTACAAGATCTTCAGTGCCCAGATCCTTAACGAACTCGACTTCGAAATTGAATTCGTCTGCTATAAGCGTGATGGAATCGGCGTCGAGGCGCTGATTAATCGAGACAACCGTTCCGAGTTCGAGGCATACGCGGATGATTTCGGTTACGGCCACATCCATGCTGTCGGCCAATTCGCTCGCCGTGATGAACTCCATAATCCGGAGGGTCCCGGCGTCGACCTGAGCCTCGTCTGCTTCGCGCTGGCGCTGGGCGGCATGCTCCTCTCGGCGCATCCGCCGGCGACGTTGCCGGACACGGCTGCTGGACTGCTCAATATTTCTAAGCGTTTCGTGCACTGCCTGATCGACCTGCTCCTGGTCGACCGAGGGTGATTTCCGCTTGCGCTTCTTCTTACTCGCCGCGTCGAGGGGCGTCACTTTCTTGGCGTCCTTCTCATCGACCGGCGGTACATCGTCGCCCTTTTTCTTCTTACGTCGCTTGCGCTTCTTTCGACTCTCTGCCGTCTCTGCAAAGCTACCGAGATCAACCTTGCCAAGCAGGCGTGGACCGGTGAGTGTGTAACGGCCCGCCTTGATCAGCTGCCCGTCATCCCCTGTTCCAACCTCGGTCTCTTCGGCGACGTCCGCTTCCGCTTCGGCATCCGCATCGGCCGATTCATCCGCATCGGTCGATTCATCCGCCTGCGGCTCGGCAATTTCAGGAGCCTCGGGCTCGACTTCAGGTTCCGTCGCGACGGGCTCCTCTTCGGCAGTCAATTCGGCCGGCTCAGCGACGACCGGCTCCTCGGCGGGCTCCTCGGCTTGTGGCTCGGGTTCCGGCTCTGCCTCTGCGACAATCGGCTGAGGCTCGGGCTCGGGCTCCTCAACAGCGACCGGCTTAGCGACCGGTGTCGAGACGGTCGCGTCATCCAGATACTCGAGAGCCGGCCCGTCATCGAGCATGCCCTCTTTACGCAACTCGCGGACGCGCTTCACATGCCGCTCGACGGCCTGTTTCTCATCAGCGAACGCTGAAAGAACTTTCTCGTAGACGTCCTCACTAAGCCGGGCGTTCGGACCCGATCCTTCCAGCCCGTACCCCTGTTCCTTGAGATAATCGAGCAGCGTGTCGCGCGCAACATTGAGCTCGCGAAGCACCTTGAAAAGCCGAACACCCTTTTGACTCGTCATATCGTAAATGCAGAAACTCCTTAGCTCGCCAGGTTAAACCTGCTCCTCTTCACTTTCGTCCTCGAACTCGGCGCGCATGAGGGCAAGAATATGCTCCGAAAGTTCGGTTTCGAACCCGGCCCGACGGCTCAACTCTTCCACCGACAGATCCAGGACCGCTTTCGCCGAGTCGCATCCAATACCTCGCAGTCGTTCGATGATCTCCGGCGAGAGTTCGTCGTCGAACTCGTCAATGTCGAGGTCTTCCTCTCCTTCGGGAATTTCCCGGTAGACGTCGATCTCAAATCCAGAGAGCTTGGAAGCCAGACGGATGTTCTGCCCTCCACGACCGATCGCGAGGCTGACCTCGTCCGGATTCACGACCACACGCGCGCGCGGCGGACGCTCTTCCTTGTAAAGTTGAATCGAAACGGGCTTTGCGGGGGCAATAGCGCGCCCGATCAGCTCCGTCGGATTGTCGGACCACTCGATGACGTCGATGTTCTCGTTGGAGAGCTCGCGAACAACGGAGTGGATTCTGACGCCTTTCATTCCGACGCATGCTCCGACTGGATCGATCCTGTCATCGTAGCTGACGACCGCAACTTTTGCGCGGTCGCCCGGCTCACGAACGATCTTCTTGATCTCGACGATTCCGTCGACACCGTCGTTCATTTCAGGGACTTCAAGCTCGAACAGCCGCTCCATAAAAATGGGGTCGGCCCGCGAGATGACGACTTGAGGGTTGCTTCCGGCATCCCTCGACACCTCCTTCACGACCGCTCGGATCATGTCACCCTTCCGATAACGGTCGCGGTAAATCTGCTCCTCTTTAGGAAGCACGAGCTCCACCTTGTTGTGGATGACGAGCACTTCCCGCTTTCGGATCTGGTAAATCTCGCCGACCACTATCTCACCTATGAGGTCGGTGTACTCCCGGACAACCTTCTCCTTCTCGAAATCTCGAATCTTCTGGCTGAAGGTCTGTCGAGCCATCATGATGGCGCGCCTGCCAAAGTCGCCGACCAGAACCTCGTTGGCTACCTCGTCTCCCACCTCTGATTCGTCATCGAAAGTGACTGCGTCTGAGTGCTC
Organism: Rhodothermales bacterium; assembly: GCA_035512315.1. Lineage (GTDB taxonomy): Bacteria > Bacteroidota > Rhodothermia > Rhodothermales > DATKEJ01 > DATKEJ01. The sequence continues at coordinate 12,595 of DATKEJ010000333.1, forward strand.
GATCTCGGTGACCGGGTCTTCGAGATTCATGTCGTCGACAACCTCGCGGACATGATATATCTGTATGTCCCCGTTGTCAGGGTTGAAGATGATATCGAATGATTCATCCGAGCCGTATCGCTTCTTGATCATGACGCGAAACACGTCCTCCAGGATCATCTGGAGGGCGTCGCGATCGATGCCTTTCTCTCGCGCGATTTCGGCGAAAGACGATACCAGATTTAGACTTTGCATCCTGCCTTATGATATAGTCTGTAATTCTCTTACGGTCGACATCCCCGTTACCAGGCGGCCTTCACAACGGCCTTTCGGACAGCACTTATCGGAAAGGCGATTTCCCCGGCCTCAGCCTCGATGCGGATCAGGTCGTCTCCGGCTCCGATGAGCCGGCCCTCGACTGTCCTGTCTGAGCCGGATTCGACGACTTCCAAGCGGACGTTCCTGCCGACGTGCCTGGCATATTGCCGAGGCAGTCGAAGTGACCGATCCAACCCGGGCGACGACACGTTCAACTCAAATCCATCCGGGCAAAAACCTTTAATTTCGATACTGTCGTGCAGGTCGCGGCTAAATGCGGCACAGTCCTGGATGGTGATTCCCTGATCTCCATCTAGATAGACGCTGATGACTGGAGCGCGCACACGTCCTTTCACCGTCGAATCAACGAGGAAGAAACTCGTATCCTTCAAGGCCTCCTCGACCAGACGATCTACGTGACGTTTTATGTCCGACAAGTGCGGCATCGCTACAACAAAAAAAAGCCTGTTCCCGGCAGAACAGGCGTCTCATGCACTAGTTCTAAAAAAAAAGGGCGGTTTCCCTTGAAACCCCCTGCGCTACCCAACGGCCGGGAAGAGCGCCAATATACGACTTCCGGCGGTTATCAACCGATTAACGGACGCAGATGTTTCATCCCTGTGAGCCGGAGGAGAGGCGGCATTAGTCCGACCCGTCGTCCTGCCGAAGGAGGGATCCCTCGCTACGCTCTGGATGACAGGCGATTCAGATCAGGGTGTCGCGCAATTCCAGGGAGTTTGGTTCCGGATAATCGCTCGTGAAATGCAGGCCGCGGCTCTCCTTTCTCATGCTCGCGCACCGCACGATCAGATAGGCCGTCGCGATTAGGTTACGCAGTTCACACAGCTCGACGGAGACCCGAACGCGCTGGTAGAACTCTTCGGTCTCTTCGTACAAAAGGCGAAGGCGGCGAGCCGCCCGTTCGAGACGCAGCGTCGAACGAACGATTCCTACATAATCGGACATGATCCGTTGCAGCTCCTCACGGTTGTGGCTGATCAGAATCCACTCGTTCGGCTTGACCGTCCCGGAGTCGTCCCAAGGAGGAATACCCTCTTGCCACTTGGTCGCTCGGGCTCGCTCCACCGCCGGGGTGACGGCACGATCTGAGAAGACGAGCGCCTCGAGCAGCGAGTT